>JAGGSA010000071.1 GCA_021159325.1 Methanomicrobia archaeon
AATAAAAAGTGGATTAGTTGTGATATAAAAAGCTTTCGGTTGGTGGTTCTCATGCATTTTCACTTATCCATAGTGTGGGCAAATAAGAAATACATGTGCTTCCCGAAGACACCACAATCCAAACTTTTTTAAATTAGATTGAAAAGTTAAAGATGATGTATAAAAGATACGAATGTCCAAACTGTGACTTTTATGAGATATCAAAATATGATCTTCATCGGGAAAAATGTCCTGTTTGTGGACACAATTATCATGTTTTTGAAGAGGAGATAGATGAGGAGAGATATAACTGGCTTTTTGATGCTTTAAAGAATCATTTTCATTTTGAAAATTTTGTTATAAGGCCAAATTCGTTTTTATTCATTGGAAGCATGATATCGGATTTTTCTGTGATAAGAGAAACATTTAAAAATATGGGATACTATCCTTTTATAAGAAAAAAAGAAGGAAAAATTTACCTTCATCTTTTCAGGGCAAAAAAACAGGGAAGATCAAGTACTGCGCTGCCGCTGATCCTTTTAACAGCAACGATCCTGAGTGTTTTTTATGCAGGATTATCATGGGCAAAGCCTTTACAGGATATGGGATATCTTGAGAATACATGGTTTACAGCTGCGATCTTTACTATGGCGCTTATTCTCATACTTGGAAGTCATGAGATGGCTCATAAAATAACAGCAGTAAAAAATAAAGTAGAAGCTTCATGGCCATATTTCATACCTATGCCTTTTTTTCTCATTGGGACCATGGGAGCAGTTATAAGCATAAAATCGCCTATCCCTGACAGGAGAACAGCTATAAGACTGGGAATAAGTGGGCCGGTGGTAGGATTTATTGCCTCGGTGATCGTGATCATCATAGGGATGATCATCTCTCCAGTTGTTCCCTCTGCAGAGTATGGAGAGAAAGCGGCAGAGTATGCTGCCTCTCATCCTGGAACATATACTGTTGGATTCGGCACTACCCTGATCTTTGAAATACTCGGAAGACTGCTGTTGAGTACCCCTGAGGGATATACAAGAATCATGCATCCCATAGTTGTCACAGGAATCATCGGTATCTTTGTTACAGCTCTGAACTTACTTCCAATGGGACAGCTGGATGGAGGACATATAGCGAGATCAGTTCTGGGAGAGAAGTATCACATGTTAGTTTCCAAAACAATAGCACTGAGTCTTGTGGGAATAGGTCTCCTCGGGAGTATTCTCAAATATGGCATATGGCCAGGATGGATTCTCTGGGGTTTCCTTGGATATATAATATCAATGAGAGGACATCCCGGGGCAATGGATGAGATCACGGAGCTTACAGGAAAGGATAAAATACTGGCTCTTGTGGGCGTAATAATATTTATATTGTGTTTTACACCAACACCAATATACGTGGTACCATGAAATCCCATTACTACTGTAGTCAGTGTCTGACAAAACAGGTAATAAGAACATGTGAGCTTGCCACAGAAAAAAGAGAACTCAGAGAAGAAGCTGTAATAGAGTGCATGAAGTTTCTTGGATCTTTTAACTTAAAGGAAACTCCCTCATATTTTGGATCTCAGATACAGAAGATCATCAGAGAGATCACAGGAAATTCAGATCCTTACAGGATATACAAGGAAAGATCCACAGAGTTTGCAGAGAAGATGATCGAAAAACTAAGTATAGATTCAATCGAAAAGGCTTTAAGAGCAGCTCTCACTGCAAACTCCATAGATTATGGAGGAGACAAGATCATAGAGTATAAAGAAACGTTTGAAGAGATGATGAAGGCAGAGATCGCTGTGAATGAAAGTGAAAAACTTTTTAAAGAGATAGAAAAGGCTGAAAAAATAGTTTACTTTTTTGATAACGCAGGAGAAGCTGTTTTTGATAAAAAATTCATAGATTTTTTTGAGGCAGAGGTAATAGCTGTGGGAAAGAGATCTCCGATGTTCAATGACATTACTGTATCAGAGCTTAAAAAAATGGGATTTGAAAATGTCATGGACTGTGGAGATAACACAGGTGTTTTGAGAATAGATAAAAAACTTGAAAAGGAGTTGAAAGCTGCAGATGTTATAATATCAAAGGGTCAGGCAAATTTTGAGAGTTTACCTGAGCTCTGGAATGGCGTCTATTATCTCTTCAAGGTCAAATGCAGACCCATGTCTGAGTATCTAAGTATTCCCATAGGCAGCGATATGGTTATAAAAATATAAAAAAAATAAAAAAAGAAAGAGAGAGGGGCTATGACTCCTTTTTCAGTTTTTCAAGAAGAGCTTCAAGTTCTTTCATTTCTTTTTTATCAAGAACATCTCTTATCAGATCATCCAGTTTTTCCTTTATCTCCTGTTTTATCCTTGGATTTTTTATAACATAGGATTCTCCATTCTTTTTTATTGATAGCTCATCATTAAATACAATTTTTATATCGGGAGTTTTAAGGATGGTTTTTTCTTCACTTTCGATTATATTCAGGTCCTTGGATTTCAGAACTCTTCTATTCTCTGTTATCTTCAGATTCAGATCCTCATCCTCTATTATAACTTTATCAGGTTTTGATATCACTGTCCTTTTACCTTCTTTCAGGATTATCTTATCTCCTTTCATTTTCAGATGGATTTCCCTGTTTTTTGTTCTCATTCTCGCCGATATGTCATATAGAGTCTGATCTTCCCATTCTATGCCACTCATTAAATTCAATGGACCTATCTTAACCTTCGGCTCTTTTCCTTCTACATCGATCACTTCTATGGGTCCCACTTTGACGTAATCTCCTCTTTCTGTCTCTTTCACCTTCACAAAGGGCATATCTATACTCGTTACTGTTTTTTCAAATCTTTTTCTTATTTTTCTCCATTCTCCTTCTTCTATCTGGATCCTCGCAAGATCAAAGACTTCCTCTTTTTTCAATCCGATGTTTTCCAGATCTTTGTCTTCTGCGTCTCTCAGATTCATGTTTTTCTTTATATCTCTCCATTTGTTCCCTGTCAGAACTGTTATCCCCTGGAAAACACTCACATACTTTTTAATACCTGCATCCACAGAGTAAGAACCCTGTCCAAAGAATACTCCACCCATCTCCTTACCGTTTTCTATGGGTACAAATATGCTTCCCTCTTCTATGTTTATCTTACCCTTTCCTTTTTTCACCTCAAGATCAGAGTTTAAAACATAGGCTTTTTCCTTTATCCTCGGTTCTTCCACCTTTTCAATATCCTCAACATCATAGGTCCATTTAAGCTTCCTTTCTTCCTCAAAGACACCGACAATGTAGCCGATCCCCACGGCAGCAATGCTTCCAAAGAAGATCAGTGGCTGATAATCCGGGAAGATGTCAAATATCTTTGCAAATATCCAGAAGGCGATCCCGAGAAAGCCTATTCCATAAAAAACTGTCCTCGATCCCCTTCTGTGCTTTCCAGCACTGTAGCCTACAAGTATAGAAGCAAAGAACGCTATTATGAAGTAATCTGAGTAGGTCTTCCAGAACTCAAATCCCGTCCATTTGAAGTGATATCCTATCACTATAAACAGCCATATCAGGAATGTTGCCTTCGCTACTCCGTATGCCACCTTCTTGACGTTGTATCTTGTGTTTTCGAGCGGAGATCCCAGAAGGTAAAACAGGAATGTGAATCCCAGAAAGTACTCTGGGTATTCGTATTCTCCAAGAAGATTTGTCACCTGCGCTATAAACCACAGAGCTAAGAAAACAACTGCGATTCTTTTACAGAGTTTTCCAGCCAGTTTCATATTACTCAAAAATATCACCTCTATCGTATTTTTCTCCTATTGTTTTTAATTTTTTCAGATATTTTAATCCCTCCATAATCCCGATATCAAGAGAAAAAACCCCATTTTCATAGGATATCTTTCCTTCTTCCTTTAGTTCATTGAATATTTCTATAAGTTCATCTATAAGTTCACTTTCTTTTGTCTCAGCTCCGAAGAATTCGTTTCCACAGCTACATCTAAACAGAGTGGAGTCAAATTCGTCCTGGATTGTTTCTGGATTATTGAAGGCTTTTTCAAGATCTATTTCCTCTTTAAATCTTATTTTCTCTCCACATTTTGGGCATCTAACATTAAATTTCATTTTTTGCAGTTCCTCAATACTCTTTCTTATCTTCATTTTTCCACCTCACATTTTGAACAGAGGAAGTCTATCACTCTCACAGCGATCTTCCCCTGTGTCGTTATGAGATACTTTCCTCTATATCTCTCCTGATCTATGAATCCTGTCTCCTTCAGATTTGATAGATGAAATCTTAGAGGAGAGTTATCCAGTTCTGTACTTTCCTGTAACTCTGAAAAATATTTGGCGCTCCTGTAGAGATCCTTCAGTATCTTCAATCTTTCTTTATTGGCTAAAGCTTTTAAGAGATTCTCTGCGAACTCCTCATCAAAGATAATTTCCTCTTTTTTTACAGGAATTAACTCCTCTACCTCTTTTGGTTTTTCATATTTTCGAAGAATCTCATCTCTGAGTTTCTGCATCTCCTCTTTCAGCTCATTTCTAAGTTCCTTCCTTAACTCATCGATCTCTTTCATGGTATCACTACTATATCTTACCCGAGCCTTTATAAATTTTTCGGTTTTTATGTACTTGAAATATATTTTAATAAACTTTCAGTCCACTCACTTATCTCTTGGCATTGTTACGATCTCCTTTATATCGAGATCAAAAAAGTCCAGTGAGTGTGCGGGCTTTATCACCGCAACGGTATCTGCACCTCTCCCCGTTCCCCCTATCGCGATGATCTCATTGTTCATATCTATAAGACCTGCATCTGCTGCTGTGATCGTTATCTCAACACATACCTTCATGCCCTGAGAGAATAATCTTAACGTATCTGCAATGATCTCAGGGGGTGTAGCACCTCCAGATCTCTTTGATACACACCTCCCTATTCCTGAAAAAGCATGTGTTGTTGTGATTATCTTCATTCCTTCCCTTATCAATCTATTTTTTGTCTCCTCACTCATCTCTATTTTTCCCTTTTCTCTGAAACCTGCCTGATGTGTCACCACAATAACATTATATCCCTTTGGAGCAAGTTTTAAAAAAGTTTCAGCTGTATAGCCATATGTTGAAGCTATCACAAAGGATTTTATCCCCAGTTCCTCTGCTCTCTCAATCGCAAGCTTTATGGCTGTTTCAGTATTCTCCTTTCCCTTTTCTTCAAAATAGATCACATTTCTTTCCATGAGACCTCCTATAGAGCAGTGTTTTAAAAACTTTTGCCGTACCTGATTTCCTCTATTAACGTAAGATTTTTATATGGATCTTCAGAGTTAAGATGGTGTTTAGATGAACTGGGAAAAGTTCTACTCAGAAAGAGCAAAAGGATTGAGAGCTTCTGAGATACGAGAGCTGCTGAAAATGACACAGAAGCCAGACATCATCTCTTTTGGCGGAGGATTACCAAATCCAGAATCTTATGACATAAAGCATGTAAGAGAGTGTATAGATTATGTTATGGAAACGAAAGCAAAAAAAGCTCTTCAATATGGGACAACTGAGGGGTATTCAAGGCTCAGAGAGTTTCTGGCAGAGTACATGACAGAAAAAGGCTACGATTCATCTCCTGAGAATATCATTATAACAGCAGGATCACAGCAGGGATTAGATCTCGTGAGTAAAGTCTTTATTGATAAAGATGACACTGTTATTACAGAATCTCCTTCGTACCTTGGTGGATTAAGTGCTTTCAGAGCATATCTTGCAAGGATTGAGGCAGTACCACTTCAGGACGATGGAATGGATCTGGATCTTCTTGAGGAAAGACTGAGATCAGAGAAGAAACCAAAGTTTATCTATGTTGTTTCCACGTACCAGAATCCTTCAGGAATATGCATGTCATCTGAGAAGAGAAAGAGAATTGCTGAGATGTCCTTAGAATACGATGTCCCAATAATAGAGGATAATCCATACTCTGAACTTGCATTCAGTAGCGAGCCACCAGAGCCCATTCTGGCACATTCTGATGGAAATGTTCTGTATCTTGGAACATTTTCAAAGACTTTTTCACCGGGAATCAGAGTGGCATGGATCTGTGGTCCCTCTGAGATAATAAAAAAACTGGTCATCGCAAAACAGTCAACGGATCTGTGTTCGAACGTTCTCTCTCAGAGGATGGTATATGAGTACTGCAAGAGAGGTTACTGGAAGGAAAATATAAAGAAAATAAGGGAGATGTACAGAAGAAAAAGGGACATAATGTTAAAAGCGATGGAGGAATACTTCCCTGAAGGTGTAAAATGGACAAGACCAGAGGGAGGACTGTTCTTATGGGTGACACTTCCTGAGTACATTGATACAAGAGAGATGTTCAAGGATGCAATCAAAAATAAAGTTGCATATGTTGTGGGAACTGCATTTGCAGGTGGAAAAAATACGATGAGATTGAATTTCTCGTATCCTTCGGATGAGGAGATAGTAGAGGGAATAAAGAGATTGGGAGAGGTAATAAAGTCAAGGATGAAGTAAATTATTCTTTTTATTTTTTATTTAGGATTTCTCTAATTCTTTTTAGGTCTTTGTTGACCTCTTCAGGTTTTTTGTAATATTTTCTGTATATAGCTTCAAAAGTATACTGTATCTCACCTAATTTTTTTAAAAATTCTTTCAAATTTTACATTTCCTTTAAATATTTTAATTCTAGGATCTCCATCTTTGAAATCTCTGACATGAACATTTGTAATATTATAATTGAGAATCCTGAAATCATTTGAGAAATAAAGCCATGCAAGATCCAAACATAAAATCTAAATTGTCCTCAAGGACTCTAATTCCCTTTTTCTGATCTTTTAAAATAAGAGTACCTATGTCTCTGTTACCATGAACTGATTTTATATCGTAATCTCTCAGTTTTTGAGCAACAGAGTTCAGATCCCAGTTACATTCCGGGTATATCATGAACTCAAAGGATTCTGCATCAAGTTTATCCATCCATTCAAGGGTGAGATCGAGATCGTAGGAGATCCCGGCTGTAGAACATACCAACATATAAAAAATATTTTATAAAAAATAAAAAGATTTTGGAAGACTTATTGATAGCTCTTCCACTTTTTCTCCAGATCTGGATCTTTTATAGTTTCCATCACATAATCAGCGAACTCTGTGTTTGTGACCCCATCGCTGTGTCCTGTAATTTTGAGTTTTCTCTCGTACTGCCCGCATATATCAAGTGCCATCTCAAGTTTTTTAGCTTTATCAGTGTATCCTATGTGATTCAGAAGCATGGCAGCAGCTCTCATTATGCTTGAGGGATCTGCATACTTTGCTCTTCCTTCCTTTACCATTCTTGGAGCTGATCCATGAATAGCCTCAAACATTGCATATCTCTTTCCTATGTTAGCACTTCCCGCAGTTCCAACTCCTCCCTGAAACTGTGCCGCTTCATCTGTTATTATATCACCATAGAGATTGGGTGCCACTATGACCCTGAACTGTGTTCTTCTCGTGGGGTCTATGAGCTTTGCGGTCATTATGTCTATAAACCAGTCATCCCATTCCACTTCAGGATACTCTTTTGCAACTTTTTCCGCAACTTCGAGGAACTTGCCATCTGTTTTTTTAACAACATTTGCCTTTGTCACAACTGTAACTCTATTTATATTGTTCTTTTTTGCATACTCAAATGCCATTCGTATTATACGTTCAGATCCCTGTGTTGTTATTGCCTTGAAATCTATGGCAAGATCCTCTGTTACATCAATACCTTTTCTTCCAAGTATATAAGCTCCTTCTGTATTTTCCCTGAAGAATATCCAGTCTATTCCCTCTTCAGGAACCTTTACAGGTCTGACATTTGCAAAAAGATCTAACTCACGACGCATTGCTACATTGGCACTCTCTATATTGGGCCATGGATCTCCCTTCTTTGGTGTGGTAGTTGGGCCTTTGAGGATAACATGACACTTTTTTATCTCCTCGAGTACATCATCAGGGATGGCTTTCATGACCTTTGCCCTGTTTTCAATGGTCAATCCCTCTATTGTTCTCATCTCTATTTTTCCTTCAGCTATCTCATCTTTAAGCAGAAACTCCAGAACACGTTTGGCTTCCTTTGCAATGTAAGGTCCAATTCCATCTCCGCCAACAAAGCCGATTATTATGGGTTTCAGTTTTGAATAATCGATCCATCCCTCATCTTTCTTCATTCTTTCAACTCTTTCTAACTGCTCCATAAGGATCTTTCCGAAATGCTCCTTCGCTCTTTCTATTTCCTTTTCATACATTTTATCACTTCTCCACATTCTCTACTTTATCCGGTTTTTCAGGTACATCATATAAAATATCATCCCATGGGTGCCTGTAAAGAGGAGTCTTCAGCCTCTTCTGATCAAAGTAATGTCCCATGAATCCAATGGTACGGCCAAGAATGAATAATGCATTGAAGAATCCCATCTTTATCATTTCTTTGATTTCCTTATCAGAGTATCCTAAATTCTTCAGAAGATCCACACAGAGAACCCCTATACATCCATCAACATTTAAGATCAATGAGCTCTTTTTCATCGTTGTCACCTTCTCAACAGCCAGTGCGTAATCAAGCAATGGTGTCTTCGGGAAATGTTTTCTGGCAAATTCGATCATAATCTGTACTCTTGCATCTGGATTTTCAACGCTGTGAATTCTGTGGCCTATACCCTGTATTCTGACATTTTTTGCCTTCATGGCATCAACAAACTCTCTGGGACTCATATTGTTCTCAAGACCCCATGTGAAATGTTCTGCGGCACCATTAACAGCTCCACCAAACCTCGGTCCTATGGTCACAATACCACTGATTATCGACTCTATAAGGCCTTTGCCAGCTCTTGCTGTAACTATGGTATTATGAGCTCCTGAGACAGCAGGACCATGATCTGCAACTATCTGCAGTACCAGCTCTATGAACTCTCTTGCATATTTTGGAAGATCTTTTTTAAACCAGAGAAGACCTATAACTCCTCCTATACCATACCCTTTCTTTATGACTTCATCTATCGGAACTCCACAGTAATTATGAAGTTCTCCCCTCTCATCACAGATTGTACTTATGAAGTGTGTGGGTCTTCTTACAAGCCCCTGAGCTACTGCTGCACTGTAATCCATTGGAATATTGGGGGGTGTTGGTTCCACTACAGGCTCGATCTTTCCCTCTGCTTTCAATTTTTCAAATGTTTCTCTTATTTTCTCACCAAAGTCATCGAAGGAGTTAGGCACAATGACACCTGCTTCTCTTAAAGCCTTGTTTTTAGCCTGAGCTGTTGCTTCTTCCCTGTCAGCCTTTGCTCCTGCATGACCAAACTGCACCTGTCCCGGAAGCACCTTTGCACATGTCCCTGTGACCCACATCACTAAGGGCTTTGTTATCTCCCCGTTCTTCACAGCTTTTGCAATCTCGTACTCATCTGTTCCTCCCACCTCACCAAGGCATACCATCATTTTTATCTTTGGATTTTTCTCGTATCTGAGAAGATGATCGAGAAGCGTTGTTGCAGGGTATACATCTCCACCAACTGCTATTCCTTCATATATCCCGTCAGAGTTCAGATGACATATATTGTATCCCTCATTTGACATTCCTCCAGAGACAGAGACAAACCCAACAGATCCTGGACGGTAGAGCTTTAACTCTTTTATGTTTTCGATTGTTCCACCGGCGTTTCCTATCTTAAATGCTCCAGCTTTAATTCCACCTACAGTAGCGGGGCCAATGACCCATTTATTATTTTTCTTTGCAAATGCCGCAATTTTTCTCGTATCTCTCTGAGGTACTCCTTCTGCAATCATAACAACAGTCCTTATTGTCTCTGTTTCAAGAGCCTCCATAGTTGTTTCAGCACTCGATCTTTCAGAGGCAAAGTTTATCATAACATCTGCGTCAGGATGAGCTTTAACAGCTTCTTCTATGGATCTGTATCTGGGAACTCTGATCTCCTTTGTTCCCCAGAAGAGATGGTAGTATCCTTCACCTGTGGGGGTGATGAATCCAGCTACACTCGGAGTTTCACGTTGAGAAAGATAATCAAAATCAAGCATTCTCTGACCTGCTCTCTGCTGTGTACCGAATATAAAAGCCTTTGTTTTCCTGTTAAATAATTCATAATCCTCCATCTTCTCACCTCTTTTTTTCTGACAAAGCCATAGAAACTATCTTTGTCATATGGGTTTCAGGACCGTATACCTCTATCGGCAATCCGAGTCTTTCTCCCAATTCTTTCATCTTTCTGAGGCCCTCCTTATAATTTGGTCCTCCTCTTCTCACATATATCTTCACATTTGTCTCTTTTAATTTATCTGCATACTCCTCTATAGCCTGAATTATACCTGTAAACGTCTTTGCAACATCTGTGAAGTTAGCTATGCCTCCTCCAATTATAAGATACTTCGGTCTCCCCTGAGGATCTTTCTCCTTTGTCATCAATTTTAGTATCGTCTTTGTGTACTCATAGGTCAGCTCTGTTGTTGGATTACCGCTGTACTCACCGTAATTTGCAAGCTCATCACCATATCCAAGATCCACCACTGTGTCTGCATATATCACACTTGCACCTCCTCCTGCCACAAGATTCCATACTCTTCCCTTTGGATTGAGGAGGGTGAGTTTCAGAGATGCGCCTGTTCTTTCATCAAGCTCCTCAACATACTTTTCTTCCTCAGTTTTTGGGGGCATACCGAAAGAAGAAGGAAACTCGATCTTTCCCCATTTTTCAGCACACTGATATGAAGCGTAATCATCAAGCTTTGCGACAGTATCCAGAGGCACGATTTCATCCCCTACAAATGTGAAAGGATTGAACTCAAGGTATGTGAAGTGATAATCCACCAGTATTCTGTAGATTGAAGTTATGAACTCTGCGACCTTCTTCTTTTTATCACCAAGTTCCTCAGGCAAAAATCCTTCTACATCTACCTCTTCTATATTCGAGAGAATGGGTATATCCAGTGTTACAACGGTATCCCATACCTCTTCAATATCCACCCCTCCCTTTGTGGAGAAGTGTATGGTATCCTTCTCTCTGTGAGTTGTTATCGCAAGATAGTACTCTTCATCATGAGGAACAAACTTCTCAACAAGAAAATGCGTCAGTATTCCTGTAGTTTTTCCAGTTGTCTGAATTATTGTGACTTCTTTGTTCATTCTTTCTCTGATCCATTTTTTTACCTCATCCCATGTTTTATTCACATAGAGAAGATTGTTCTTTCCTCTCTTTCCAAAGAGCTGATCTGGTTTTGCCACGAGTTTCTCTGTTTTAAGCCATGGGTTCTCCTCTGCTACTTTATCCATATCTGTTTCTGGACCAATGAGAACACACTTTGCATCGTATCTGAATTTTCCATCTGAAAACTCCGGCAGAGCTTTTGCTATAAGCCTTTTCGCATCATACTCCCTAATTCCTCTTTCTGCCATATCTTCACCTCTTGGCTGTATAGGGCAACAGCCCTCCTTCTAAAATTATATTTTTCTGTCTTTCAGAAAGTTCATATTTTACTTTAAACTCTTTATTTTTCGTTAAATTTTTTACAGTTATATCCCTGCCTTCCTTTAATTCTTCAATCACAGAAGGCATTTCCAGTGAGTCTCCTTTCTCTATTGAATCGTAATCTTTTTCCTCTTTGAATATGAGGGGTAGAATCCCAAAGTTTACGAGGTTTGCATGGTGTATCCTTTCTATGGATTTGGCTATAACAGCCTTCACACCGAGATACATGGGGCATAGAGCTGCATGTTCTCTTGAGGATCCCTGTCCATAACTCAGACCACCGACGATGATATTGTGTATTCCTTTCTCCTTATTCTTGAGGCATCTCTGTGGAAAAGTTGAGTCCACTATCTCAAAGACGAACTCAGCATACTTTGGCACATTCGATCTGTACTTCAATCTCGCACCTGCTGGCATTATATGATCTGTTGTTATCTTGTCACCCACCTTGATCATCACCTCTCCCTTTATAACAGATGGCAGAGGTGTATTCTTTGGTGCGGGCTTGATATTGGGGCCTCTGAATATTTCAATCTTCTTTCT
This sequence comes from Methanomicrobia archaeon, assembly GCA_021159325.1. GTDB lineage: Archaea > Methanobacteriota_B > Thermococci > Methanofastidiosales > B48-G16 > B48-G16. The sequence goes on from JAGGSA010000071.1 coordinate 12,000, forward strand.
CTCCTCTTCAGGCAATGGGAATATGAACATCGAATCGTCTATTATAAATCTCTCAGGAAGTTTTATATCGGGGTACTCCATTCCAAGATCTCTCGGATCTGTTATTTCCCCTGTGATGACTCCTGCTGCAGCAGTTTCTGGAGAAACAAGGTAAACCTGCGCAGATTTTGTTCCTGATCTTCCCTCAAAGTTTCTGTTATTTGTTCGCAAAGAGACAGAGTTTGTTCCAGGTGCAAAGCTATTCCCTATGCAGAATCCGCATGCACTCTCGAGTATCCTTGCTCCGCTCTTTATGAGTATCTCCAAGGCTCCCAGCTCATCTATCATCTCTAAAACCTGTCTTGATCCCGGTGCCACTCCAAACTCGATATCTTTATGTGCTGTCTTTCCCTTCAGTATCCCTGCAACTATCAGAAGATCCCGTAGGGATGAGTTCGTACATGATCCTATGGCTACCTGATCTATCTTTATTCCCTCAAGATCCTTCACCCTCTTCACGTTTCCAGGACTGTGAGGACATGCTGCCATCGGCTCCAATTCGCTTAAATCTATATCTATTACTCTGTCATACTCTGCATCTGGATCAGCCTTTAACTCAATCCACTGATCCTCTCTTCCCTGCGCCCTCATAAACTCTCTTGTAACCTCATCACTGGGGAAGATAGAAGTAGTTACCCCTGTTTCTGCTCCCATATTTGTTATGGTGGCTCTCTCAGGAACTGTGAGTGTCTTTACACCTTCCCCTCCATATTCCAGTACACATCCTACATTGCCCTTGGTGGTGAGTATCTCGAGTACCTTCAGAATAACGTCCTTCGCAGATACCCATGGTCTTAATTTTCCCTTCAAATTTACCTTGATGACCCGTGGACATGTTATATAGAACGCTCCTCCACCCATGGCAACAGCAACATCCAGTCCTCCTGCTCCCATTGCAAAGCTCCCTATGCCTCCTGCTGTGGGTGTATGACTGTCACTTCCCACAAGAGTCTTTCCCGGACGTGCAAACCTCTCCAGATGTACCTGGTGGCATATGCCGTTTCCTGGCCTTGAGAAAATTATGCCATATTTGGAGGCAACAGTTCTCAGATATTTATGATCATCAAAATTCTCGAATCCCACCTGAACGGTATTGTGATCCACGTAGCTCACAGAGAGTTCTGTCTTCACCTCAGAAAAGCCAAGGGTTTCAAACTGTAGATAGGCCATTGTTCCTGTAGCGTCCTGTGTCAACGTCTGATCAATCTTTATTCCAATTTCCCTACCCTTCTCCATTTTTCCGTCAACAATATGCGCTTCCAGAATTTTCTCGACTATATTTTTTCCCATTAGCTCACCTGTATTATCCGGATACTTTACGTTTGTCAAGATTATTTAAGCAGGGCAATTTATAAAGTTTTCGCTGATCTTATTTTATACTTCTAAAAGAATAGCTATCTCCCTCTCTATTC
>JAGGSA010000016.1 GCA_021159325.1 Methanomicrobia archaeon
GTTTATATTCTTCCATAAAAATCTTTTTCTTTCTCCTGATAAAGTTCTTAGCTCTAAGGACTTTCTTGCTCCTTCCACATAAAAGATCTCATTTTTGTGCTCTATAAGCATTCCTTTTTTATATTTCGGAAGTTTAAGAACAGATACAACTCTCGTTTTATCTCCCCCGCATGTTTCAAAGCTCTTTTTTATTTTACCACTATATTTTGCTCTCAGTGATTCTATCGTTTTTAAAGCTGTTTTTTTTGATATAAAGTAGAAATCAATCCCTTCTTTTTTATTTACTATCTTCGAAACTGCGTTTTCATCACTGATCTCTTCTATTGCCTCCATGATCTCCTCCCTCTCTTTCTGATCGAGTATACTGTCCTCTCTTCTGATCTGCACGATGGCTTCATAGTATCCTCCATGGATTCTGGAGCATGTTGGACATGTTGTGTAATCAAAAACTATCTCTGTGAAGAGTTTTTCTCTGATCACAAACTCATCCATATGAAGAAGATTGATATTTACTTTTATTTTGTCCTCTCTACAGAAAAACTCAATCTGTATCTGATCTTTTTCTATATCCTCTATCCTATCAACTATCTCAAACTCTTTTTTAGGTTTCAGATGATGTAAGATTGTTTTTGTTACCGTTTCCCTTATCGTTCCATGCTCCCATTTATTGAGATAAAAAGCTCCACAGTGTTTGCATACCTTAAGTTTTATGATATTATCTATGGAAAATGAGGACATCTCCTTTGAAAAACAGGATTCACACATTCCTTTTTTTAATATCTCTGTTTCCTTTCCGCAGATACAGCATCTCATACCTTCACCATCTGAGCATGAACTGTTTCTCCTATCTTTATAACATTTTCCTTTTTTATGAATCCCCATTCAATACATTTTTTAACAGTCTCATTTCCCACTAAATTTAATATCGTTGCCTTTTCGAGGATTGATCTTATCTCCTCTATATCCTTCTTTTCTCCTCCATAGAAACTTTCCTTTACCTCAAACATAATATCATTAAACATGAATCTCTTTCCAAGAAGATCCTTATCGCAGACAGCTATGAGGAGATCTCCTCCTGTTTTGTATATTTTTATAAATACTTCCATATTCACCGCTTTATTGGATGTCTGGCTCCACAGGCTCCGCATTTAAGCAGATGCACCCTTCCCTCTTTTATTATTGTGGTATCTGGCTTTCCACACTCGGGACAGATAACATAGTTTCTTGCATATAACTCTATTTTCTGATTTATAAGCCACATCGTGAATTTTCCCTGAAATTCTGCCTTGTTTCCAATAATTTCTCCTGAAGTAGCAAGTTCTTTGAGCAGGAACTTCATTATGTGCTCAGGCTTTCTGTTCAACTTTGTGGCTATCTCTCCGAAGTTCCTGATCAGTGTTCTGTTTCCCGCTACCACAACATCTGCCGTGGGCATCTCAAACCTCTCATCCGTATGGATCCTTTCGGGAAGGTTTTCCCATGCTTTGTCCAGGAGTTTCAGATAATCTTCTTCCATAAACTCACCTTTTTTAATCTGATTTTCCTATCAGGTACTATGTATAGATTATGCAGATCATGTTTAAAAAGGCTTGGGCTTGAGGGAGAGCCTCAGAAATGTGAGTTATGTGGGGGTATTTTTGAAAAAATTGATGAACTTCTTGATTTTAGTTATGATAAAGAGTTTTTCAATTTTAATATTGGAGTGAAACTTGATCAGAAGATTCTTGATAAAGAAAGAAAAATTATGGAAACACTAAATTTATCTGAAGAAAAAAGTTTAAAAAGAGAGCTGTTATCAATTTTACGTAAAAAATTGAAGGAAAAATTCAACAGACCGGTAGAACTAAAAGATCCTGATGTCACTTTTCTCTTTGATCTTGAAAGATTTAAAGTAATACCCCAGAACAATCCATTGTATATAAAAGGAAGATACAATAAACTTGTTAGAGGTATACCCCAGACAAAGTGGTACTGCAGGAAATGCAAGGGGAAGGGATGCCCATACTGCAATTTTAAGGGTAAGATGTATGAAACAAGTGTTGAGGAGATTATAGGAAAGGTTTTTTTAAAATACACAAAGGGAGAAGATGAAAAATTTCATGGGGCGGGAAGGGAGGATATAGACGCAAGGATGCTTGGAGATGGAAGACCTTTTGTCATAGAGATTATCGATCCCAAGATAAGAACACTTGACCTCAAAAAGATAGAGGAAGAGATAAACAGAGATGAAAGAGTCAAGGTGAGGGAACTGGAGTACAGCAATAATAGAGAAGTTATAAGATTGAAAAATGAGAAGTTCAAAAAGACATACCTTGCATACCTGAACCAGGAAATATCTGATGAGGATCTCAAAAGAATAAGAGAGATAACTGAGATAAGACAGAGAACTCCTGAAAGAGTCAGACATAGAAGAGCAGATAGAGTGAGAATCAGAAAGATTTATAAAGTGGAAAAGGAAAATAGTAACTGCTTAAAGATCTGCTGTGAAAGCGGACTTTATGTAAAGGAACTGATCACAGGGGACAATGGAAGAACAGTACCGAGCATATCTTCCGTTGTTCAAAAAGATTTGAAATGTATAGCTTTGGATGTAATAAAAATTCATGATAGGTGAGGAAATGGAAAGATCAAGAGGATTCAGAACAAAAAGCAGAGGAAAGCTTACGAAAAGGTATAGAGATAAAAATTTGAATATTATATCAAGGCTTCTGGTAAATTATAACAATGGAGACAAGGTGCATTTAGTTCTTGAGCCGTCCATTCACAGGGGAATGCCACACCCGAAGTTTCATGGATTGACAGGTACAATTGTGGGAAAAAGAGGAAACTCCTATCTTGTAAAGATCAGGGACAAAAAGAAGGAGAAAATTATAATCTCCAGACCAGAACACCTTAGAAAACAGGAGATATAATATGTTGGGGAAAAAGAAACTTGAAGAAACTAATTTAACACTTCCAGAAGCAAAGGAAATACTGGAAAAGAGAAAAGAAACTGGAGAATTGCTTTATGAGCAGGGAATAGCTTTAGACCATCTGATGAAGTTCTGTAAACTTGATCTGAAGAGTGCCAGAAAGTTAAAGGAAGAACTTCTGCAGATCGGTATCCCCTCCGATATCGCTGTGAAAATAGTAGATATACTTCCGGAAGATAAATACGATCTTGGGGTCATATACGCAAAAGAAAGACATATTTTAAATGATGAGGAAACAGAGAAAATTCTTGAAATAGTTAAAAAATACAAGTGATAAAATGAAAAAAATCTATGAAAATTATGCTTATGTACTTGATTATCTACCTGAGGGGTATATCTCTGGAGGGATGAAAAGATCAAAAACACCGGTAGCACAGGTGATAGGAGAAAAATACTTTTCATTACTGGAGGTAGTTCCAAAGACAGAGCTGGAGGTCTATGAAAGGATCTTTATTGGAAAAGGGCAGAGAGATAAGATAACACATATCAAAAAAAGATTATCGTACAATGAACTGACATCCACCGCAAAGGCTGAGCTTCCCTATGTTGTTGAGGAGATAGTGAAGAAAAATGAGGAAGAGTTTGTCAAATTCTTCAATAACGCCAGGCCCATATCAATAAGATTTCATCAGCTGGAGCTTCTTCCTGGTGTTGGGAAAAAATTGATGAAATCCATACTCGAAGAACGGAAAAAGGGAGAATTTAAAAGTTTTAGAGATATAGATGAAAGAGTGCCTTCCATGCCCGATCCTCTCAATATGATTGTAAGAAGGGTGGTGGATGAGCTGGAGTGTAAGGATAGATACGCTATTTTTGCACCCCTCAGAAAAACAGAGAAGGAAGAAGAATAAAGGGTTCTGGGAGGTCAAAGCAGAAAAATATAAAAATGCTGTTTTATATCTCTGTTATGAGTAAAAGGATCGTAGTTGCTCTCGGAGGGAATGCGATCAAAAAACGCGAGGAGAGAGGAACCTGTGAGGAACAGTTCAGAAATATTGAAACAGCATGTAATGTGATAATGAAACTTATCAAAGAGGGCTATAATGTTGTTATCACACATGGTAATGGTCCCCAATCAGGGAACTTAATGATACAGCAGGAGATGGCGAAGAAAAAAGTCCCTCCGATGCCGATGGATGTTGTTGGTGCAATGACACAGGGGCAGATTGGATATATGATCCAGCAAACACTCCAGAATATGCTCACCAGAGAAAAAATGAATATACCTGTGGCTACGGTGATAACACAGGTAGTTGTCTCAAAGGACGATCCCGATTTTGAAGACCCCTCAAAACCTGTTGGTGAGTATCTAAGTGAGGAAGAAGCAAAAAAACTTGAAAAAGAAGGATATATAATCAATCCTCCTCCCGGAAAAATGTACAAAGAGAAAAAGATGGCAGGACATGTTATCAAAAGAGTAAAGCCGAATGGAGAGAGACCTTTCAGAAGAGTTGTTCCCTCCCCCGATCCGATAAGAATAGCAGAGACAGAGGCCATAAGATCCCTCGTGGATTCCGGGACGATAGTGATAGCTTCAGGAGGGGGAGGAATTCCTGTTATGGAAAAAGATGGAGGAATTCTGCTGGGTCTTAACGGTGTCATAGACAAGGACAAAGCAGGTGAAAGGCTTGCTGAAGCTGTTAATGCGGAGATATTTCTGATTCTAACAGATATAGAGTATGTTTATCTTAACTATGGGAAAGAAAATCAGAAGCCCATATTAAAAATGAGTGTTGCAGAGGCTAAAAAATACCTTGAAGAAGGACATTTTCTGGCAGGGAGTATGGGACCGAAGATCTTAGCCTGTATCAGATTTATTGAGGAAGCGAAGGGCAAAAAGGCGATAGTAGCATCCTTGGAGAAAGCAAAGGAAGCAATAGATGGAAAAACTGGAACAACAATAGTCCCATAATTCAAAAAGTGATAATGTCCAGAGATATAAAATTTTAGTCTCCTCTCATAACAATTCAGGTGAGAAAGAGTAATCCATCTGTTCTCTGATCTCTTCCATGACTTTACGACCAGCTAACTTTTCACAGATATAAAGACCGAGATCTATGGAGGAAGTGACTCCCCTTGCAGTTATTACATCTCCCTCATCAACTATTCTTCTGTCAACAACTGAGCAGAATTTACTCAACTCCTCAAAAGCTTTTCTATGTGTGGTAGCTTTTTTTCTTTCAAAAACCTGCAGCTCCAAACAACAAAGCTCCTGTGCACACGGAAACTTTCAGTTTACAGTTCTTTCCTGTCTTGAGCCATTCTATAAACTCCTTACTGTTGATCAGTTTTCTGGAACCATATCCCCCTGGCACAAACAACATATCATAATCTCCAAGATTCGGTGAAACTTTTGTGGGTACAAAACAAAGACCATTGTTATCATGAATCTCCCTAGATAACGCACACACATCCCATTCAATATCTCTTAAACGTGTCACCGGATCATAAAAACCGATAAAATCGAGAGCTGTCATTCCATTATATCACAAATGCAATTTTCATATATCTCCTCCTCTCAAATCCTCAAATCTCTTTATAGAGAGATCAAGATACTCCTTTTTACTATCGATTCCTATGAATCTTCTATTGTATTTATACGCCGCCAGTCCTGTGGTAGAGCTTCCTGTAAAGGGATCGAGTATAAGATCTCCTTCATTCGTACTTGCCAGAATGATCCTTTTTAAAAGCAAAAAAGGTTTCTGTGTTGGATGCTTTCCGTATTTCTTTTCCTCGGGCTTTGGAGCTGGTATTGCCCAGACAGATCTCATCTGACTCTTCTCTTTTTTGATAAAATCTTCAGGCCAGTCTCCCTCCTTCATGAGTTTGTAATTAAATGTATGTTTTGCTTCTGGATCTTTTATCGCCCATATGAGCGTTTCATGACTTGCCGTAAAGTATCGACAGCTTAAATTTGGTGGAGCATTTGGTTTGAACCATGCAATATCATTCAATATCTTGTACCCCAGAAGCTGTAAAGCATATCCGCAGGCATAAATAGAGTGATACGTACCGCTGATCCATATTGTGCCGTTAGGTTTCAATACTTTTTTACATGCTTTTATCCACTGGAGATGAAAATTAAAATCTTCCTCGATGCCTCTGCTCACGTCCCATTCTCCCTTGTTTACAGAGGCTCTCTTTCCTGAGTGGCATGTGAAACCGTTATTGGAAAGATTGTAAGGAGGATCGGCAAATATCATATCCACCTTTTCCTGTATTTCTTTGAGAATCTCAAGACAGTTGCCAAGATAGAGCTTGAAATTATCTCTTTCGTAATACGGTTTTATCATGTATATCCCTCCTGTACATCATTATTTCTGAATAATGTCCACTCTATTTTCTCTATAGCGTATCCAGATCTGATCCATACTTCCTAAGACCTTTTATATAGATATCTCAATCTCAAAACTTATATTGTTTATGATGGTGTTCGGAGGATATCTATAAAAATTATGATGAGAATTAGTATTGATGAAGGGTTTTATAGTTCATCCCACATATGACATAAAAGGGAATAAAGTGTTTGTTGAGTTATATGGTAGGCTGGAGAATGGAGAAAGTTTTCTGTGTTTGAAGGAATACAGACCTTATTTCTTTATCAGAGAGAAAGATCTGAACTCTGCATTGGAAATTGAGAATTTTGAGTATGAAAAAACAGATTTTTTGAATTTTTCCAAGGAAAAAGTTGTTAAAGTATATACAGATATACCTTCTGATGTCAAAAGACTCAGAAGAGAGTTTGAAAAAAATAATATAGAGTGTTATGAAGCCGATATAAAATTTGCTTACCGGTTTTTATTCGATCATGACATATATGCAGTTATAGATATAAATGGAGAATATAAAGAAGGAGAAAGAGTCAATAGAGTATATGAAGACCCGTATCTCTCCCCTTCTGAGGGGGATATTCCTCTCAGAGTTCTTTCCATGGATATAGAGGTGGATGAGGAAACACAAGAAGTAGTATGTGTGAGTTTTTATGACGGTAGAAAGTATAAGAGTTTTATACTGAAGAAGGAAGTAGAAGGAGCTGTTTCTCTCTCCGATGAAAAGGATCTTCTTATCGAAGTTAAAAAATATATTATAGAGGAAGATCCGGATATTATTGTGGGATGGAATGTCATAGACTTCGATTTTAAGTATCTCGAAAAGAGATTTTCAAAACACAAAATAACATTCGATCTTGGAAGATCTGAAAGAGGTACAAAGTTCAGGACAGAGAGATCGTTTATAAGAGCTTCGAGAGTGAGCATCGATGGAAGGATGGTACTTGATGGGATGTATCTTGTGAGAGACTTTGCCTTAAAGCTTGAGGATTATAAACTTGATACAGCTGCTTTTGAGGTATTGGGGGAAAGAAAGATCGAAATAGAAAAAGATATCCATAAAATCCTTGAGAAAAACCCGGAAAAACTCGTGGAGTATAACAGGAAAGATGCTGAACTTGTCTACAATATCATCAAAGAAAAAAAGCTCATTGAGTTTTCAAAAAAGATGGCAGGGATAACGGGGTTACAGTTAGATAGAGTGAAGGGATCTATAGCCTCTTTTGATTCACTGTATCTCAGAAGAGCAAGAAAAAGGGGAATAGTCTGTCCTTCGGTAAAGGGCGGCGAGAAAAAACATGTGATCGGAGGACTCGTGAGGGAACCTCTTTACGGCATATATGATTATGTTCTCCTCTTTGATTTCAGAAGTCTGTATCCATCGATAATTGCGACTATGAACATAGACCCACTTACCTTTACAGAAGAGAAAACAAAGATTAAAGCTCCGAATGGTGTTTATTTCAAAAGTGAAAGGGCAATTCTTCCTGAGATAATCCTTGAACTCATGGAAAAGAGAAAAAAGGTAAAGCATATATACGAAGAACAGTACGCTATCAAAATCATTATGAACTCCTTTTTTGGTGTTCTCGGGAATCCAAACTGCAGATTCTATAACTCAAAGATAGCAAATGCAATAACAGCATTTGGAAGATTCTTTTTAAACCTCACAACAGAAAAAGTTGAAGAGATGGGGTATAAAGTCATTTATGGGGATACAGACTCAATATTCGTTGTTTCAAATGCTGAAAACTGTGAAGAAGCGGGGAAAATTGGAAAAAACATTGAAAAGAGTATAAACGATTTTTATGAGTCATATGTGAAGGAGAACTATGGAACTAAAAATTATCTCATGCTTGAGTTCGAAAAGCTGTATGAAAAGTTTTACCTGCCGAAACAGAGACATCTTGAAAGAGGTGCAAAGAAGAGATACGCAGGATTAATGGGAGAAAAAGTTGATATAGTTGGATTGGAATATGTGAGAAGGGACTGGACAGATCTGGCCAAGCAGTTCCAGTACAATTTATTGAAGAAGGTATTTTTAAACGAAGATTATGAGACATACATAAAAGAAACAGTAGAAAATCTAAAATCCGGTAAACTTGATTCTCTCCTCGTTTATAAAAAAGGAGTGAGAAAAGATCTTGAATCCTATACAAAAACAACGCCTCCACACGTAAAAGCAGCGAGAAAACTCGGGAACTTCAGAGATAGAGTAATAAAATACGTGATGACAAAGAATGGACCTGAACCTGTGGAAAATTTAGGAAGAGTAAAGATAGATTACAATCATTATATAGAAAAACAGCTAAAGCCCATAGCAGACTCTCTTTTAGTTTTCTTCAATAAGAGCTTTGATGAGATAGTCACAGAGAAAAAACAGGCAACTCTGGAAGATTTCCTGTAAACATCAGAAAACTACTGAGATCTCTTTCACAGAGATATGACAATGCATTTTACTCTTTTTCTATAAAAAATCAGCAAGAGACATCTGCTTCTTCTTCCCTGTAAAAACTGTTTCAATACTCTTCTCTATTATCTCTATTCTCTCTTTCACGTAATTATCAATATCATACTTCTCCAGAAGCATCTTTGAGATCTTGAGATATTTCTCCACAGAACCATGAGAAACAGTTAAAATCAATCTCCCCCCACAGCTGCATTTTCCACTCAAAGGGACTCTTCTATATTTTTTATTGCAATCAACGCATCTAAAAGCCTGAGTTGAGAAAGCTCTCATATTTCCTATGAGATCTGGGAGGAAATGGGAATTTATAAGTCTTTCCGCAGTATCATTCTCATCAACAGCCTCAATCTTTTCAGCAAGACTTAACTGGGCATTTATCTTATCCTCCATTGCGCCAAGTGTTTTGTAAGCGCTTATCTTTGGTCCTAAGGATATATCTGAGGTATTGTGTGTGAATTTAAATCCATAAAATGCATTTTCTTTCCCCAGTCTATCCCCAACTTTTTCTATTCTTATTTTCTGTGGCTTTGCAAATTTCTGTGACATTTCATAGAATTCCAACGGATAAATATCCACAATATCCATATTTCTAACTTCTTTATCCACCTCTGCCGGATCTATCTTTGTTGTGAGAACTAATGGAGCGTCCATTTTTCCTCCTCTCTTCTCAGGAAGGAAAAGTTTTGAAAAATCAAGAAGTGCTTCAAGAGCAAGCATGAAAGAATCTTCATCTCCGTCACAGTTTCTCCTTTTGGCTGCATGGAAAAAGGGATGAGCATATCCCACTTTGGTAGATGAAAAACCAATTATTCTTCCAAGAACACCGGCTGATGTGTGTGGAGCAAGACCGATGACAAGTTTTCCTATGAGATCCTCCTTAGTTCTTGCATTGTAGTATCTTTTCATCCCGTATATCTTCTCAAGACAGTCATCAACAAACTTTGATACCCTCAGAAGATACTCCCCTCCTGTCTCAGGTAATATCACATCATGAGGCTTAAGCTCTATTATCTGTTTTTCATTATTTATTGGATTTCCTGAATAATCCTCTGTATATCCCAGTTCTTTCAGCTTTTCTACTGATACATTTATCTCCTCCGGTGTAAAATGAGTGAGAGGTGCATCTGTACAGTCGAATCTTATTGTGCCATCCTTGAATACATAAACATTATTCTTTGCTCTTAAAATCCCTTTTTCAAGAATTTCAGGTATTTTCTGGGAGGAGATCATCCCTATAACCCCTTTGACTTCCTTTGGAGAAGGAATTTTGAGATTCTCTAAAGCTTTTTTATATTCCTCATTCAGATATATCTTCTTTAAAGAATGTATCTTCAGTGGAGAGTTGCATGCTGGGCATCTATCCTCCTCTGTCTCTATTGTGTCCACACTGCATTTTTCATTCTCACAGACTTTGTAAAGCTTTGTCACAGCACCACATTTATCACATTTCCTTTTAAATGTTTTTTCTCCGCAAACAGGACATTTAAGGTTTATTATATCAACATTTATGTAATTCAGATTGGAAGCTTTCACAATGCTCCTTGTTTTTCCTCCATAATTACCAACGGGGAAAAGGCTGTGAACAGGCGGAGCCATCAATCTCTCCTTTGCCTTTTCAGGTCTTCCCATCCTACCTCCAACGGTGTATGGACATTTATCCATTATTTCTATTCCAGTGCAGTATTTAAAAGCTTTAAATATCTTTTCTTTATCAGATATATCCTCATCTTTCAGAGATTCGTAGATCTCGTAAAATCTGGAAAAATTTATCTTTTTCAGGAAGAGAGAGTTAATAATTATTCTGTTCTCAGAAACTCTGTGCTCTAAACATATCTTTTCAAGAAGCTTTTTTTTGTCATTCAATGGGAGGATAATTTTTTCCCCTATCTCTCCTATACTCAGATAATCCATGAACTCCTTTAACTCATCAAAACTGAGATAGTACCAGAAAGATGTGTATTTAGGATGAAGGGGAATATCGTATTTCTCAGAGAGTTCAATGGCTTTTTCCTCAGAGATACTGAAAGGATCCACCTTCTCCCTGTCTCCGAGATCCTGAATCCACCATTCCTCAACATACCCCGAAGGGAGAAGGATATGGTTATTTTCAAGAAAATCACCGTAAGATATAAGCGCATCTCCAAGGAAAAGAATTTTATCTATGTTATCTCTCAGTTTCAGAGTCTCATCATAATCTTCAAGCCTTATAACATCTCCATTCCTCATTTTCACAATAGGTCCCTCTATGGTATCCACAGGACAGACAATGTTTGCCTTTCCAGGTCTTTCTGTCTTCATCTGTGTTCCTATTGCAAGAAAATCCTCGAGGACGAGCATTGTGCATGGATGAACACCCCATGCCGCAAATCCTGTATTTCTGCTCCTTCCGTATCTGATCCTGAATCCTCCTCTTCTTGAAGGATAGGAGAATATGGGTCTCCCCGCTATGATCTCCTTTAAATATTTCCAGTTTTCCAGCTCAAACTCCTCCTCCTTTTTCGAAGATGAGGATATCTCCCTGATCCACTCCCATCCATCCAGTTTCAGAGCTTCAACATATTTCAAAACTTTGGATGCTTTCTGGAGTAATCCCTCACATACAGCAAGCATTGCGCCACCACGGACTCTATTTGTTTCTATTCTCTCCAGATCCCTGTAACCTGAAACCTCCACCTTCTCTGTTGACTCTCCTGTGACCTCTATGGGGATATTCTGTAAAGCAAGCTTTAGTTCCTCCCTCGAAGGATAATACTGCAGATGAGCAACTCTATCATAGAGTTCGACCTCCTCAATAAACCTCTCAATCTCATCCTCAGTCGGTACATATCTCCCAAGAGATAATTTTTTTCTTACATAGTCCCCCACAAGGATAGATAAAGCTGCAGCTGTTCCTCCAGCAGATCTTATAGGTCCTGCAAAGTAAAGAGAGAGAAACTTTGTGTTATCCATATTCTCCTTTATCTTTACCTGAGCAATTCCCTCTAAGGGAGCAGCAACGATACCTTCAGTGAGAATGGCTAAGGCTGTTCTTACAGCCTGTTCTGCACACTTCTCCTGGGTATAATTTCCAAATTTTCCCTCTGTTATCTCTTCAGCGATCTTCAGAGCTATCTCTTCTCTTGAATAATTCATCCTGTCCAGTTCTCTTATCTTTGAAGCCACATTCACAGGCCCAACAAGCCCCTCAACTCTTGCTGCCATATCTCTGGCAGGAGCGATCTCCACCCTGAGATACGGATCCTGACCCTTTTTTCTTGCCTCCTCAGCTATTTTGTATATATTCTCAAGTCCCCTCTCAAGTGATTCAAAGTAATCTTCCATATATCTCTATCACCCTGAGAGAATAAAAAGTGTTTCATAGATCCAGTCTCTGCTGATTTATATCCTCCTTTATCTTCCTCACAGTGTCCCATGATTTCCTTACAAAATCAGGAAAATCTTTATTTTTCAAGTACCATTTCCTTAAAAAGATTATTGTTCTTCTATCTGAAGGATAGCCAGAACCAAACTCATATCCCAGATCTTTTATAATCCTGTCCCTCTCCACTTTCGCCAGAATGGAGGCTGCAGAGACTATGGGGTATTTTCTATCTGCCTTATGCTCTGAAACTATATCGATCTCCCCTGTGATCTCCATGATCCTTCTTTTGAACCTCTCAGGATCCACATCACAGGAATCAACAAAAAACTTTGATGAGAGATCAAATTTTTTTATCACCTCTGAGAATCCCTCCACTTCCAGAATATTGAGTCTGTTTTTTTCTGTATATTCGTCTATGACCTCTGGAGTTAAGATTTTATAATAATATTTCACATTTTTTTTGATGATATACGCAAATTTTTCTCTTTTCTCTGGTGTAAGAAGTTTGGAATCTTTGATTCCTGTGATATCCATTTTCTCAGCACCCACTCCACAGATCACCATTGGCCCTATAACACAGCCTCTGCCTGCTTCATCCACTCCAACTATCATTCTTCTCATTCAGTTCATGTATTGAAATACTTTGTCCTGTGCAAAAAATTAAAATACAGAAAGAGAAAGAAACTTCATGATAATAATAAAAAACTGTTCTCTGATCGATGGCAACAGAAATTTTGAGGAGGAGAGATAATATGAATACAGAAGAAATAATGGAGATAGCCTTAAATCTCTCAGGACAGAAAGAGATTCCATACGATTCCGAGATATACGTTCATGGGAAAAATATAAAAAGAGTCCTTTTTGGTATTGATATAAGTACCTCAGAGCTTATTCTGGCTCAGAAAATGAAATGTGACTGTGTTATAGCACATCACCCCTTAGGAAACAATGCAGTACTGAATTTCTATAAAATAATCGATAAACATGCGGAGATTATGATAAAAAATGGTATCCCAG
>JAGGSA010000017.1 GCA_021159325.1 Methanomicrobia archaeon
ATATAGGTAAACCTTTTTAAATGCAGAGAACATGTAAACTATGGAGGCTTTGTGATGTATAAGCTTGTGAAGTTGGAAGATATAGTGAGAATCCCTCCAGATAGGTTTAAGGATGATCAGAAAGAGGTAGTTACCGATATTTTGAGAGAACAGTATGAGGGCAAATGGGATAAAGAACTCGGTATGGTGCTCTGTGTTCAGGATGTTCTTGAGATAGGAGAAGGAAGGGTGATTCATGGCGATGGTGCCTCATACAACAATGTTACCTTTAATGTTCTAACATTTCTGCCGAAGCTCCATGAAGTTATTGAAGGACACGTTGTTGAGATTGTTGAGTTTGGAGTTTTTGTGAGGATTGGACCTGTAGACGCACTGGCACATGTCTCCCAGATCACAAATGATTATATAAGCTATGACAAAAAACAGCATACTCTCACAGGAAAGGAGACAAAACATGTGATAAAGGAAGGAGATTATGTGAGAGCAAGAATTGTGACACTCAGTACGAAGGAAGATGTTGTGAAGGTGGGACTGACAATGAGACAGCCATATCTTGGAAAAATTGAATGGATAGATGAAGAGAAAAAGAAAACTCAGGAGAAAAAGGAGGAGAAGAAATGAAAGCATGCAAAGATTGCAACAGAATTCTGAGTTCAAAGGCAGAGATCTGCCCAAACTGCAAAACATCTCATTTCTCCGATGAGTGGCATGGTCTTGTTATAATAATAAATCCCCAGAAATCTGTCATAGCCAAGGAGCTTATGATAAATGCTCCAGGAAAGTATGCACTCAAGGTAAGATGATGCTCAGGTTAACGGAAGAAACAAGGGATCTATTTAAAAAACATATTGGAAGAGTTATCAAAGGAGAGATACCCTATCCCTATATAGAGTTTAAAAAATCCTATAAAAATGAGTTTATTATATCCGTAGGGGATGTTGTGACAAAAAATCTGATCAGGGTAGGAATAAAGCCCGACCTTATTGTTATCGATGGAAAGAGTATGAGAACAAAAAAAGAGGAGTTTGAGATAGAGGGGTATGAGGAGATAAGAATCAAAAATCCTCCTGGCACCATTACCGATGAACTCTGGGAAGCGATGAAAAGGATGAAACAGAAACAAAAGATTTTTATAGAGGGAGAAGAAGACTTAGCATCATTGCCAGCTATATTATTCGCCCCTCCCGGTGCTCTGATAATTTATGGCATCCCCGGAGAGGGCATAGAGATAATAGAAGCAAACGAAAATAATAAAAAAATAGTCAGAGAAAGTATAGAAAAGATGGAAGTGAAAAAATGAAGATCGAAATAATTGAAGAGAAGGAAAACCCATTACTGGAGAGAAAAGAGATAAAATTTAAGGTTATTCCTGAAAAAGGTGGCGAAAAATATGAAGATGTAAGGGAAAAAATAGCTGCCATGCTGGATCTTGATAAAAATAAGTTTGTTATACAGTATATGAAACCGCAATTCGGGAAAAAAGAGTACAGAGGATTTCTGAAGATATACAATGATGAGAAGACAATGAAGGAGATAGAGGAGGAGTATATACTCAAAAGAAACGGTTTGATAGGTGAAGAACAATGATATATAAGAAATATGAGATTAAGGATAACAAGGTGATAAGAAAAAAGACATGCCCGAGGTGTGGTGCCGGTGTTTTCTTGGCGGAGCATAAGGACAGATTGACATGTGGAAAATGTGGATATACAGAGTTCATAAAGAAGCCTCAGAACAAATGAGAACCGTCGCAGCTCTTTGAGTTCATATTCAGATTTTCTCTGCACGTAGAAAAGCTTATTCCATAGTTATCGCATATTCTCTTCACCTTTTCCATCATATCTCTTCTTATATCCTCAGGAAGATAATAGCTTCTTCCAACTTTCATTCCCTTTTTAAAATAGAGATCCCATGTTTTTCTTGCTATCTCAGGATAAACTCTGGAAAATCTCTCCCAGTTATCTTTTTTTACTTTATATGTGGAGGAAGTAACATGTTTTATGCCTGCCTTTACACTCTCATCTATAACTTTTTCATAGTCATCTGAGAGATATAAAAAAACTGGATCCAGTCTTAAACCCACGGGTATACCATAATCACTCAGTATCCTTATGGCATTTATCCTTTCTTCTGGAGAAGGAGCATTGGGTTCAAGTTTTTCTGATCTGAATGTTGTTATCGTCACTGTAACAACGGATCTCATCTCTGAGAGAATATCCGCATCTCTTTTCACAGTATCACCCTTTGTAACTATGAGGACCCTCATCTCATACTCTTTTAAAATCTTCAGGACTCTTCTTGTATCTCCATAAACTCTCTCCATTGTGGGATATGGATCAGAACTGTTTGACATGCTTATTATAGAGTTTTCTGGTATTTTCTGAAGATCTTTCTCTATTTTTTTAAGGAGATCTTTTTTTCTTCTGCAATTATAAAAATCTGGGATATATGTAGAATAGCAGTAAATACAGCGATGATCACACCCCGTATATGGATTTAAAGAATACTTTTTCGGGCACGTACAGAATCTGTTTTTCCATGGATCGAACTCATGGATATAATACATCACACTACCTTTTCGATCTCTACCCCCGCTTCCTTCAGAAGATCCATCTTTAATTTATTATCCATCTCATAATCTCTCCTGTAGTAGATCTTTCTCACTCCAGCATTTATCAGCAACTTTGCACAGGACATGCACGGAAAATGTGTACAGTATATAATGGAATTCTTCGTGGAAACACCATGATACGCAGCCTGTGCAATAGCATTTGCCTCTGCATGTGCTCCTCTGCATAAATACGGTTTCTCTCCATGTTTCAAGTTCAATCTCAGACATGTATCCTTTGTGCAGTGTGTAACTCCTTTAGGAGCTCCATTATACCCTGTGGAAATAATATGTTTATCCTTTACGAGAACAGCTCCTACCTGCTGTTTTATGCATGTGGATCTCTCCTTGACTATCTCTGCTATCCTCATGAAGTAATGATCTATATCGATCCTCCCAGAAACAGTTTCTTCAGGAACACTCAGATTATATTTTACAGCTTTACTTATCGTCTCTCCGTCAATTTCCATTGTTTTTCCTCCTTCTGTTCAGGAAAATTATATCCAATATTCTTACATATGTATAGTTTAAATATCTTTCCTGAGAAAATAAAAGAGATGATAAAATAGACACAATACAAAGGTTACATGAGAGATTTTATATGCTCCACCCTCTTTCTCAGTAACCTTTTGGTGCCTATATCCTTCCTGTAGAATACATTTCCCTTTACCTTTTCAACAGCTTTCTGCGCTATTTTTTCAGCTCCCTCTATATTATCCGCTATCCCCACAAAGGCTGCCGCCCTCGATCTCGTCATATACAATCCATCTTCCCTTAAATCCACGGAGGCATAATACACCTTAGCATCTGTCTCAGGTATCTCGATCTTTCCAGGAACTGGATTCACAGGATAGCCCTTCGGCACCACATATTTGCATACGGTGGCTTTTTTTTCAAACTCTATACCACTCAGTTCATGATTTATTGCATCCAGGCACACATCAGCAAAATTATTTTTGAGTATTGGCAGAATATTCATTACCTCAGGATCGCCAAACCTCGCATTGTACTCCAGAAGCTTCACTCCTTTTTTTGTCAGGATGAATCCACCGTATAAAACTCCTATGTAGTACTCCCCTGTTTCCTTATACAGTGATTCCATCACCTTCTTTGTTATTTTTTCCGCTTCTTCAACATCCCTTTTTTTCAGAAATGGTAAAAGATGATCTTCCATTGAGTATGAACCCATTCCTCCAGTATTTGGTCCCTGATCATCCTCATAGGCTCTCTTATGATCCTGGACGGGTACTGTTGCTTCTAAATGTTTTCCATCCGAGATACACTGCAATGAGAATTCCTCACCCTCCAGTCTCTCCTCTACGATGACAGAGTCATGCTTGCTTAAAACTTCCTTTGAGTATTCAAGAGCCTCTTCTATGCTTTTCAGATGCTCTCCAAATACCTTTACACCCTTTCCTCCCGTAAGTCCATCAGGTTTTACAACAAAATCGTTTATATCTCTCATGTACTCCTCTATTCCTTCCATGTCTGAAAAGATTCTGAACTCAGGGGTTCCTTCTATTTTATATTTTTCCATCAATCTTCTTGTAAAAGCCTTGCTCGTCTCTATCCTTGCGAGATCTTTTGTTGGTCCGAAACACTCTATATCCAGAGATTTTAAATGATCCACAACTCCTTTTTCCAGAGGCCCCTCGGGGCCTATGACTGCAAAATCTGGATTTATCTTTTTTGCAAATTTTCCAAGCTTATCCAGATCAAGTTCAGATACAGTATACTCCTTAGAAAGTTTCATTATTCCCGGGTTTCTCGTTTTCATAAAGCTGTACAGCTCACAATTCAGAGCTTCTGCAATACAGTGTTCTCTCGCTCCCTGACCTATGAGGAGAACTCTCATCACATTACCTCCAGTTTCACCCTCTCTTCTTTTCTCTTTAAAGCAAACTCCTCACTCGGCTCTATAACATAATCTCCATCCAGACAGGCAGTACACAGTCCTTTTATTCCGATGGCCTTTTTCAATCCTTCTATGCTCTGATATGTGACTGAATCTGCACCTATCAGCTTTTCATAATCCCTCCTTGCTATAAGTTCCTCCTTAGAAGGAAAATCTATTCCATAGAAACAGGGATACAAAAGTTTTGGACATGAAGAAACAAAATGTACCTCTTTTGCTCCAGCTTTTCTCACCATATTAACGATCCTTCGTGATGTTGTTCCTCTCACAATTGAATCATCAACAAGTACAACTCTTTTATCCTTAACAACGCTCTTAATGCAGTTTAAATTCTTTTTCACAGCTTTTTCTCTCATTTTCTGAGTTGGCATGATGAATGTTCTTCCCGTGTACCTGTTTTTTATCAATCCCTCTTTGTATTCGACTCCATTCTTCTCTGCAAATCCAAGAGCCGCAGGTCTTGATGTATCTGGAACAGGTATTACTATATCGGCTTCTTTATCAAAATCTATGTTCCTTCCAAGATCCAGTCTCACATCATACACAGTTTTACCCTCTATCACAGAGTCAGGACGAGAAAAGTAAACATACTCAAACATACAGTGCCTCTCTCCCTTTCTGTTTATCACCTTGCTCTCTAACTTATCATCCACGATCATAAGTTCTCCGGGCTTCAGATCTCTTTCCAGAGTATATCCCATCATATCCAATGCTGAAGACTCAGAGGCGAATGCATATCCTCCGTTCTTTCCATATACAAATGGTCTTATTGCATATGGATCACGGAAAGCTATTAGCTGATCATCTATCATTGCCAAACATGAGTAGGATCCCTTAACTCTCTCCATAACATTATAGACAGCATTTTCAATATCTTTTGTCTTTTTAAGTTCTTCGGCAAGAGAATGCAGTATTACCTCCACATCGCATCCTGATTCTATTTTTCTTCCATTTTTTATAAGTTCATTTTTTAACTGATAGTAATTTACCACATTTCCATTATGCACCATGGCTATCTTTGGATCGAGTGTGAAAAATGGCTGGGCATTCTTTTTTGGATCAGAGCCGACGGTGGGATATCTCACATGCCCTATCCCCACATCTCCAGAAAGATCTATAAGATCTCTTTCATCAAACACCTGATTTACCAGTCCCAGATCCTTTTTCATGTAGTATTTCCCATTGTATTCTGTTATTATACCACAGGATTCCTGTCCTCTATGCTGAATCGTATTCAATCCTGTATATATAGAATACGAGACATTCTGGTCTTTAATTCCTATAATTCCGCACATTAAATTCTCCTCCTTAAATATTCTATAATGCTTTCAAAAAATCTTCTCCCATCTCCAGTTTTTTTCTTTTCCTGATGAAGATAGGGATAGAAAACTCTCTCAGGATGTGGCATCATCCCGAAAACATTCCCCTCAGGGTTTGATATGCCTGCTATATTCTCCATTGACCCATTGGGGTTAAAGGGATATCCGGCATATTCTCCATTTCTGTTAACATACCTGAAAATAATCTGACCATTCTCCTTCAATTTTTCAAGGATTCTTTTTGATGTTATGAATTTACCTTCGGCATGTGCTATTGGAACCTGTAAAATCTCATTCTTCTCATATTTTTCTGTGAAAAAACATTTATTCTCATGTTTCAAAAAAATGTGCCTGCATTCAAATCTCCCGGAATCGTTGACACCAAGGGATATCTGTGGTTTGGAGACGATAACGTCATCTATACCAGGAAGTAATCCTGCCTCTGTCAGTACCTGAAAACCATTGCATATGCCACCTATTATTCTTCCCTCCCTGACAAACTCCTTTAATTCTTTACTTATTTTTTTAAGTCTTGCTCCAAAGATCGCACCTGCCCTTATGTAATCCCCCGCAGAAAATCCACCGGGAATCATTATTCCATCATAATCAAATATGCTCTTTTCCAGTTCTTTTTTTGCCTCTCCGGTAAACTGCTTCAGATGAACCATCTCTACAGGGTATTTCAGGGCTGCAAAAGCATTGTATATATCCTCTTCGTTATTTGTACCTTCCATTCTCAGGATGGCGATCATAGAAAAGCCTCCTTTATTTCATGAAGTGGAAGTATAATACTTTTTTCCTTATCTGTGATCTTCAATTTATTCCCGGAGACTCTACCGATCCTGTAAAATCTGAGATTGTGCTTCTTCATTATCTTTTCAAACTTCTCAGAATCTCTTTCTCTTACCTCGCAGACAAAACATGAGGATTCGGAAAAAAGCTTGTAATCTGTCCTCATATCTATTTTGCTCAGCTCTATGGATGCGCCCACATTTCCTCCGATCATCATTTCACATACAGTGACAGCCAATCCTCCTGCGCCTACGTCATGGCATGCTTTAATAAGTTTTCTGGCTTCTAAGATGGACTTTATCTTATTTTTTAACTCCTCAGGATCAGGTTTGGGGATATATCCAAAATTATAGCCATAAAGTTTATAATACTCGGATCCTGCCATCTCTCTCTTTATGTCTCCTATAAGATAAATCAGATCCCCATTTCTCTTAAAATCTGTTGTTATACTCTTTCTGATGTCGTCTATTATTCCTATACCAAGAATGACAGGAGTTGGTATGACACTGTAATACTCACTTTCATTGTAAAAAGAAACGTTCCCGGAGACGAATGGAACACCAAGAGCCTTTGCAAACTCTCCCAGTCCTCTACATGCCTCATAGAACTCGCCCATCCTCTCAGGCTTCTCGGGATTTCCGAAGTTCAGGCAATCGGCAAATGAATGTGGTATAGCCCCTGAAGACACTATTTTCCTGCATACCTCATCTATAATATTTTTTGCTCCCCAGTATGGGCTTATTTTCATAAGAGAGGGATTGCTATCGGTGGCTATTGCAATTCCTCTGTAATCTTCTGGCAGAGGTTTCAGGACAACAGAGTCTGAGTGTGTTAACGATTCTATCTTTCCCTGAAGTGGTTTTGTGATCGTCCTTGCGCCAACCTCATGATCATACTGTTGTATAACAAATGCTTTGCTTCTTATATTTGGAGATGAAAGGAGTTTGAGAATAGTCTCCTCATATACTGGCTCTTTTATCTCTTTCTCATGTTCTTTTATCTCTTTTATGGTATAGGGTCTGTTATAAACTGGCGGCTCAACAAGAAATTTTATATCCATATCCACGATCTTTTCTCCGTGGTAATACACCTTTATTCTCCTGTCATCTGTAAGTTCGCCAACGATACTGTACTCTATATCCCACAGATCGCAGATCTCTATA
Source organism: Methanomicrobia archaeon (assembly GCA_021159325.1). Lineage (GTDB taxonomy): Archaea > Methanobacteriota_B > Thermococci > Methanofastidiosales > B48-G16 > B48-G16. The sequence continues at coordinate 7,798 of JAGGSA010000017.1, forward strand.
ACTTTGTCAACATTTTTTTTATCAACAAGCATCATCATTCTCTCCTGCGACTCTGAGATCCAGATCTCCCACGGCTTCATGTCTTTTTCCTTTAACAGAACAGTTTCTAAATTGATAACAGCTCCAAACTCTGGGTATGACATCTCATCTGCACAGCAGCTCAGCCCTCCTCCTCCAAGATCTTTCATCGCCTTTACAAGATTTTTCTCCACAGCCTCAAGACAGACATGCATTAGAGGCTCCTTTATTATTGGGTTCCCTACCTGAACGGCACTTCTGTCCTCTTTTTCCGATTTCTCTTTTAACTCTGTGGATGCAAATGTAACGCCATGGATTCCGTCTCTTCCTGTTCTCCCCCCCAGAAGGATAAAAACATCTCCTTTTTTTCCATTTTTCTTTGTGATCCTGCTTCTTATTATCCTGTTTTTTTTCACTATGCCGACACATCCCACATTTACCAGACAGTTTGTCAGATATGATTCATCATAGTATGTTACTCCGGCAACTGTAGGAACTCCAACTCTGTTTCCGTAATCCCTTATACCTGCAATAACACCGCTCTGAATGAACTTCGGATGTTTCACGCCCTTTGGAAGCTTTTTATAATCAAAGTTTAAATCACCAAAGAATAAAGGATCGACGAGAGCTATGGGTTTTGCACCCATGCAGACAACATCTCTCAATATTCCTCCTATCCCTGTAGCAGCTCCTCCATAAGGCTCTATGGCTGAGGGATGATTATGACTCTCTAAAGCGACAACATAAGCATAATTCTTATTGAAATCCACAACTCCAGCATCTTCCTCTATTACAAGAAGATTTTGTTTTGCTTTTATTCCGAAGATAAACTTTTTTAAAACGGGTTTTGATGATTTATAGGAACAGTGTTCACTCCATGCCTGTCCTATGGCCTGAAGTTCTATATCCCTTGGATTTCTTCCTTCAGATTTAAAATACTCTCTTACCTTACGCATCTCCTCGAGATTCAATCCTATGCCGAGTTTTCTGCTTATCTCCATGAGTCCATTATCATCCACATCAAGTGATATCTCTTCGATCATAAACTCACTCTATCTTATATTCATGGATCACCGGATTCACCAACAATCTCTCCACCATCTCTTTTATATTATCCTCAGTCTCTATCTCATAAACTTTCCATATTCTAACATTTTTTACATCATATCCAAGCATTTTCAATGCTTTTTTTGTATTCTCAGCTTCAGGGTCAATGATTCCATCTTTGTATTTTACATATACCTTTGTCACTCAATCACCACATATAATTTCATAAATTTCCCTATAGACATTGGAAACGTCTCCTTTGTCAAATCTGAACACGTCCTTGTCATAGGATCTATCCTTTATCCAGAATCTGCATGAATCTGGGGATATCTCATCACCAAGAATGTATTCTCCATTGAGTTTCCCGAACTCAAGTTTGAAATCTATCAACGTGACTCCTTTCTTTTCTAAATACTCAGAAAGTATTCTGTTCACTTTTTTCGTTATCTCCTTTATTCTCTCAGGATCCTCTCCAAAAAACCTCATATGATCCTCTGAGATCATTGGATCATGAAGCTCATCACTTTTGTAAAAGAACTCCACTATACCGTTGAGTTTCGTCCCCTTTTCCAATGGAAGCCTTTTCAATATACTACCTGCAGCTATGTTTCTGCATACCACCTCAACTGGTATCATCTCCAGTTTTTTTACTGCTATTCTGTTTCCTCCGAGATCCTCTATAAAATGAGTCTTAACTCCGTTCTCCTCCAAAATCCTGAAAAGCTTCACAGAGATTTCCTTGTTATAAAATCCCTTTTTTTCAAAACTTGTCTTTTTAAGACCATCAAAAGCGGTCATCTCATCCTTAAACTCAATAATATACCTATCCCCATCTTCATAAACTATCTTGGTCTTGCCTTCGGCTATCTTTTTCATGTTTATGTTTATTTTTCCTGATATAAAAATCTTTTTAAACACAAAAGTGTGTAAAAGATATACTATTTCTGCGGTAATTATGGCATTGATATTCCAGACAATCTCTCCCTCATTCAAAAAGTATATCCATATTATTTAAAACCTTTTTCTCCCCAAAAAATTTTATACTTCTCTCCCTTATTATCTTCAATGAAGATAAAACCTGAGATCAGAATACTGGGAATAGACGATGGATCACTTGTTGACGATAAAGTTCTTGTGGTTGGAGTAGTTTTCAGAGGTGGATTCTGGATAGATGGGGTTTTATCGACATATATAGAGAGAGATGGTTTAGATGCCACTGATAAGATTATAGAGATGGTGAAAAACACGAGACATAAAGATCTTGGAGTAATAATGTTTGATGGAGTGACTCTTGGAGGATTCAATACAATAGATATAAAAAAGATCAATGAAGAGACAGAGCTTCCCTGCATAATCGTTATAAGAAGAATGCCTGATATGCTCTCCATAAAAAATGCTCTAAAATATCTGAAAGATCCTGAAAAAAGAGAAAAAATGATTGAAAATGCTGGTAAAGTATATAAAATAGAATTAAAAGACAACAAAGTCCTTTATTATCAATTCTATGGATTGAAAAAAGAAGAAGCAGAGAAAATAATAAAGATAACTGCAATTCATTCCTCATTACCAGAACCTGTGAGGGTGGCGCATATAATAGCAACTGGTGTAGTAAGGGGCGAAGCCTCAAGAAAACCATAACAATATAAAAATGAAAGAGAGATTAAAATTATGCTAAAAAAATTGGTAGGAAAATATGCTGCTGATCTTGTAAAGGATGGAGATGTTATAGGTCTGGGGACAGGATCCACGACATTAGAGTTTATAAAATCCCTGGGAGAGAGAATAAAAAAAGAAGGAATAGAAGTTTATGGTATACCAACATCCTTTCAGTCCAAAATCTTAGGGATAGAAAATAAAATAAATATAGTGAGTATAGATCAGTATGTGCCAGAAAAAAGTTTTGACGGTGCAGATGAGGTGGATCCCAACAACTTTCTTATAAAGGGTAGAGGAGCTGCTCTTCTTCAGGAAAAAATTATAGATTACTCCGCAAAGGAGTTTTATGTGCTTGTAGATGAGAGTAAACTTGTTAAAAGATTGGGAGAAAAAGCCAAGATTCCTATAGAAGTAATACCCTCTGCATGGAAAATAGTCTCTGAAAAGTTAAAAGATTTGAGCCCGGAACTGAGAATGGCAGTAAAAAAAGATGGACCTGTAATCACAGATAATGGTAATTTTATTATAGATCTGAAATTTTCAGTTGAAGATCCAGAAGAAAAAGAAAAAGAGTTGAATAATATCCCGGGAGTTATAGAGAATGGCATATTCACAAGAAAATGTAAAGTTCTAATAGGAACAAAGGAAGGAGTGAAAAAAATATGAAAAAATATCTTGTTTTTAATGCATTTGGAGCTTTTGTTATAGAGAATAATAAAATACTGGATAAAAAATTTTTTAAAGATCCTAAAAATCCTATAGAGGAGATAAAAGAGTTGTATGAAAAATATCCAGATGCTGTATTTGAGAATAAAGAAATAGCAATGAAATTTAATGCGAAGCATGAGTTTCCAAATGAAGGAGGAGTTTTTTTAAGAGATAACATTGATTCTATCATGAAATGATAATCCAGGCTGTACAGGCTTTAGAACAGATAGATCAGAGTTTAAACTTTTTCTTTGAGAGACTGAGAGAATGGTACGGCTTATATTTTCCAGAGTTATGCGACAGGATAGAGAGTCACAGAGAATTTGCTGAATTTGTGAAGAATGGGGAAAGAAAAGAAAAGAGCATGGGTGCAGATTTAGAAGATGAAGACATTGAGATAATGAGGAGCTTCGCAGATAAAATTCTGGAAATGCAAAATTTTAGAGAAAATTTAGTAGATTATATAAAAGAAAATACAGAGAAACTCACTCCGAACTTATCCAATCTCATAAATCCCCTCCTTGTGGCAAAGTTAATCTCTCTGGCAGGGAGTTTGAAAAATCTTGCAATGCTTCCAGCATCCACCATTCAAGTGCTCGGTGCAGAACCTGCACTATTCAGGCATTTAAGAAAGGGCGCAAAGCCTCCAAAACACGGCATTATTTTTCAGGACCCGAGGATACATACAGCTCCAAAATGGCAGAGAGGTAAGATAGCAAGAAGTTTAGCATCTAAGATAGCAATAGCTGCAAAACTCGATTATTATTCAGGAGAGTTCGATGAAACACTTTCAGAGAATTTTGATATAAGATTAGATGCTATAAGAAAAAAATATAAAGAAAAGCCAAGGAAAAAGAAGTAGGATAGAATGGAACACTCAGAGGAAATCCTGACTGCCCAAAGAATGTCCTTAAAGATTTTACAGTTATACATAAAAATAAGCAAAGCCTTCAAGCTTTTAGAAAAATTAATAAAATGGTCACATTTCACATTATGTAAAGAATGTGATATTAGTGAAGTTTGCAATTTCCGATGTCCACTTTCTTATGTACCTCATCATGATTACACATAACATGGACTCTATCAATAAGATAGGTAGTTTTTGGATGTGAGAGAATGAGAATAGGGTGTTCTACTGCAGGCATGGTATCGGGTAAACTTAATCCAGAGATGTTTATTTTGAAAACAAGAGAGGGAATAGAATATTTTTCACAATTAGGTTTTGATATATGCGAAATTTATCTTCGTTTTCCTAAGAAAGAGTACTGGATTTCCGTTTCTAATCTTTCTAAAAAATTTGGTATTCCGATCTATTCTGCTCATTTTTCAAAGAATATTTTTCATCCCCCTGCAGGATATTCATTTAAAAAGCATCTTTTGATAGCAGATTACCTTCAATGCTCTGTTGTAGTTATTCATCCTCCCGATCTGTCTAATCGAATTCTTTATAATATGACCAAAAAATTGTTTCAGGAGAACCTATCTTTTGCAGAAGAGCATAATATAAAAATGACAGTAGAAAATGTTCCCTACATCCCCAGTTGCCTTGATCATCTCAGTGAACTAGTTACACAGATCAATTCTGAGTTTTTTGGAGTAACAATGGATACAGAGTTTGTCTATTCAACGGGTGAAACGGTAGAAAGATATTTCGATATATTAGATGATCACATCCTCCATATTCATCTAAGAGATTATGATGGTTCACCCTTTGATAGAAATGGGAGGAGAAGGTATCTCCTACCCGGAAGAGGCAATCTTGATTTTTCTTCTATCCTCATGACAATAAAAAAACACTATCACTCCGATCTTATTATAGAAGCTCCAATTAACGATCTAAAGAAATTAGATA
>JAGGSA010000098.1 GCA_021159325.1 Methanomicrobia archaeon
GGGTATTATAAGTGCCAGTGATCCCTATCTAAAACAAGCAATAAATAATTTATTCCAAAAAATAGCAAGAATATCAGGAATACCTCCAATATTCATGGATCCTGTAATATGGAAAATATCAGGAGATAAATGTATAAACAATTTTTGCCACAATTGCCTTTTTAAAGATATTTTTGGGTATAAGTGTTCAAGATCTACCAAAATTAACAGTGTATCACAGATGGGAAGTGCTAAAAGAAAGATATATTACCTTTTTTGGAACAGAGAAGAAAACTGGCAACTGAGTGATCTCCCAAAAGGGTACAAGTTAGAACTAAAAGGAAGGAGGAATTGGCGATGAAAAAATATCTTTTAATACTGGGATGTTCAAATAGAAAGAATCCTATACAGACTAAAGTTAAACCCTTAGATCTCTATGACGGTGTTAATTATAGAGTCCTGAAGAAATTTTTTAGGAAATGTGGAAAACCAAAAAACCTCGAAATATTGATCATCTCTGCAAAATATGGTTTACTGAAAATGGATGATATGATCGAATATTATGACGAAAAAATGACAATTCAAAGAGCAAATGCTTTACATTGTTCCATAATGGAAAGATTAAAAAAGTTCCTTGAAGGCAAAAAATTTGATGAGGTCCATTTGAACATGGGCAAAACATACTTAAAAGCTATAGAAGGGTATGAAAATCTATTTCACGGATCGAAGATAATATATGATCCAAGAGGAATTGGATGTAAGATGCAATCTATGAAAAGATGGTTAGAAAAGATAGTTATGGAAAGATGAGTTAATAGAACGTAAAAAGGTAAAGATCCATGAAGTAAGGAAGAAAATTCGAGAATGAGAGATTACAGGAAGCACAATTAGGTTTGGCACTTTCATCCCACAACGCCTCCCAATTCACTTTTCATGATATTTACTCTCCCTTTCTCATTAACTAATTTTTCTTCGTGGACACAGTTGGTGCTCTCATGAGTTTATCTATCTTTCTGTCAAATTGTTCCAAAGCCCACAACCCAAAGATTTATAAACAGTTTCGAAAATTTTAGAACGGTGATAATATGCCAAAGGTAATAGTCAATGAAGAATCATGTGTAGGCTGCGGAACATGTGTGGATAACTGTCCTGCAGGTGTTTATGAGTTAAAGGATGGGAAAGCTGTTCCCGTTAATGAAGACGCCTGCATAGGATGTAGGTTATGTGAGTCTCAGTGCCCGCAGGGTGCTATCACAATAGAAGATTAATTTTTTTATTTTTTCTTTTCTATTTTCAGCATCTCTATCTCTGAAAACTTCCTGTTTTTTATCAGATCGATCAGTTTCTCACAACTTCTCTTTATTTCCTCACTCATACTTCCTGTCATTTTTTTTGGCTGGACGCCTATGATGATTATATTTTTTGCATGAGACTCCAGATAGGAAATAAGAACAGAGATGGGGATATTATGTGTGCTTATATGCATTTTTGCTATCATCTCCCTCGGTATTCTCCGAATCTCACCGGGGGGAAGTCCCATATCTGTGGCATCCACTATTATGAGATTTACAGGAGAATTCTTCTTAACGGGAGATGTAAAGTTTTCAGGTACAGTACCGCAGTCCAGAATTAAAAAATCTTTCAGATTTTCATCTTTCAATCTTTTCGCTATGTAAGGTCCTATTCCATCATCTCCATTATCCTCATTTCCAATGCACATCACTATGTCCTCCATATCATCCCATAGTATCTTCAGTATAAAAGTTTATATACAGAACACAGAATTAAAATCATGGAAGAAAGAATAAAACTTTCACATGGAGCAGGCGGAGAGATGATGGATAAACTTATCAAAGAGAAGATACTGAAGTATTTTACGCATAAAAATATAGATGTTCCTCTCTCAGCTTTGGATGATTCCTCTGTCATAGATGATATTGTTTTCACAACGGATTCCCACACAGTCCATCCTCTTTTCTTTCCTGGGGGAAATATAGGGTCATTGGCTGTTTCAGGAACTGTAAATGATATAGCTGTGATGGGTGCAGAACCAATTGCGTTATCATCTGGCTTTATAATAGAGGAAGGATTTCCCCTTGAAAAATTTGAGGAGATAGTGAAGAGTATGGGAGAATACTCAAAAAAAGCTGGTGTACCGATAATAACAGGAGATACAAAGGTAGTTGAGAAGGGAGCAATACAGGAGTTCATGATCAATACAAGCGCTATTGGGAGAAGAAGCAAATTTCTCGATCACAATTTTGAAGAAGTCAGAAAATATCGTGATTTTAATAAAAAATGGATCTTGGACTCAAATCTGAAAGCAGGGGACAAAATTATACTTTCAGGAAATATAGGAGAGCATGGTATAGCTTTAATTTCTTTCAGAGAGGGGTATGGATTCGATACAAAAATAGAATCAGATGTAGCTCCCGTAAATGGACTTATGAAGAAGGCTCTCTCTGTGGGGGGCATAGTCTCTGCAAAGGATCCAACGAGAGGAGGGTTATCAAATACCTTAAATGAATTCAGTGAAAAATCCGGGATTGGAATAATCGTTGAAGAAGAGAGAATACCGGTATCCTTAGGTGTTTCTTCTGCATGTGATATGCTGGGTATTGATCCCTTAGAGATAGGAAATGAGGGTAAAATCGTTTTTGGAGTTGTGAGAGAAAAGGCGGAGGAGGTTCTGAATGAAATAAAAAAACATCCTCTTGGAAAAAATGCAGAGATAATCGGAGAAGCTACTGACTCAGTGGAGGGAGTGGTATTGAAAACAGCTATCGGAGGGAGAAGAATTCTTCATAAGCCAGTTGGTGACCCTGTTCCAAGAATATGTTAACCATAAGATTTTTAAGGCATGAATCTTGTAAGGATATAGATAAAAACTCAGTGAGGAATGTGTATGAAAAAGCAACAGCTGGAAACATTAAAGAAGTCATTGTGGGTATTTCACATGAATACAGGATCCTGCAATGGATGTGATATTGAGATAGTTGCTGCTCTTACGCCGAGATATGATATAGAGAGATTTGGAATGATGCTCGTGGGGACTCCGAGACATGCAGATGTTTTGCTGATTACAGGGCCTCTCATAAAAAAGATGGAGGATAAAGTAAAAAGAGTTTATGAACAGATGCCGGAGCCAAAGGTTGTCATAGTGGTCGGGAACTGTGGATCGACTGGAGGAGTATTCCATGAATCCTACAGTGTTGCGGGACCCATAGATAAAGTTATACCCGTAGATGTTTATGTTCCCGGATGTCCACCCAGACCCGAAGCTATTATTAATGGCGTTGCCAAGGCATGGCTCAAATTAGAAAGACTGGAGGGTAAAAAATGAAAAGATTAACTCCTGAAGAAATTGTCGAGTACTTTAATGATAAACTCAAGGAAAATATAAAAGATACGAAGATCGAAAGGAAAACAGCAGGAAAAAAGAAAAATGAATTCTGTACAGTATGGTTGAAGGTCGATAAAAGTGTTTTCAAAGATGCTGTCAGAGAACTATGCGGGATAGATTTCCCACATTTTGCAGTTGCATCTGGAAGCGATATGGGGGATTATATTGAACTCATGTATCATTTTTCTGTATATTATGGAGAAAGACTGAAGGAGATATCCATCACAATCTCTGTAGACCTCCCAAAAACAGATCTCAGGATAGATAGCATCTGCGATATAATCCCCGGCGCTCTGATAAGCGAGAGAGAGATTCAGGAGATGCTGGGAATAAAAGTGGAAGGTATACCCGATAACAGAAGAATCTTCCTTCCCGAAGACTTTCCGGAAGGTGTTTACCCATGGAGAAAGGACGAGAAAGGTCCTCAGAATTTAGTGAGGGATATGTATGAGTAAAAAAACAACTTATACTCTACCTATTGGTCCAATCCATCCAGCTCTCAAGGAACCCGTAGCCTTTGAGTTTGAAACAGATGGAGAAAGAATAATCAATGTTGATTTCCATGTTGGACATGTTCACAGAGGAATAGAATGGATCGGGATGCACAGGAATCCTGTTCAGATACTTTACATAGCAGAGAGAATATGCGGTATCTGTAATATCTGTCATCCAATTGCATTCTGCAGAGCTGTTGAGAATGCAGCAGGTATCGAGGTACCAGAGAGAGCTGATTATATAAGGGTGATAATGGCTGAACTTGAGAGGATCCACTCCCATATATTATGGGCTGGAGTTGCGGCACATGAGATCGGATTCGATACAGTACTCCACCTCAGCTGGGCAATGAGGGAAAAAGTTCTGGATCTCATAGAGTATCTTACGGGAAACAGGATCACAAAAGCCATAATGGCAGTTGGCGGAGTTAGAAGAGACATAACAGAGAATCAGTACCCCACAATCAACAATGCTTTGAATTACTATAAGGAGAATCTTGATACAATAAAAAGTGTTTTTCTCGATGACAAGAGTATCCAGATGAGAGCAAAAAACTGTGGTATTCTGACAAAGGAGGATGCACTGAAGTTATGTGCCGTGGGCCCGACAACAAGAGCGAGCGGTGTTAAAAAAGATGTCAGGGTTGATCAGGCTTACTGTGCATATGGAGATCTCAATATTGATTACATGACACCTGACCTTCTTACAGGAGAGGTCAATGGAGATGTATATGACAGAATCGTAGTGAGGCTTCTGGAGGTGGAACAGTCCATTGATCTGATAGAACAGTGCATAGATATGTTACCCGCAGGAGATATAATGGCTGAACCGAAGATCCCGAAACTTCTTGCCATGTTAAAAAAGGTAGAAGGAGATGGAATAGGAAGAGCTGAAGCTCCCCGCGGAGAGGTAATACATTATGTAAAATTAAAAGCAGGAGATGCACCCTTTACATGGAAGGTGAGAGCCCCCACCTACAACAATTTACTTCCTTGGGTGCCAATGCTTCTGGGAGAAGAGGTTGCCGATATTCCCATTGTGGCAGCATCCACAGACCCATGTCTCTCATGTACAAACAGAGCTATCGTTATAAAGGGAAATAAAAGAGAAGTTCTGGATAATGAGGCACTTCATCGTATGAGTGTTGAGAAAACAAGGAGGCTTGCCCTATGATAATGCCAAAGGTGCTTAAACAGTTATTCAAAAATCCCTTCACCAACAAGTTTCCAGCTAAATATACACCTTCCTCTGTAACAAAGTTTCTTGAAGACGTTGAGAAGGGTAAAGCAAAGATAATCCCACCGATAGAACTACCCCCAAATTTCAGAGGAGCTGTTGCTTATGACAGGGAAAAATGCATAGGATGCCAGATGTGTACAAGAGTATGCCCTGCTCATGCTATAGAGTTCATTCCTGAAAAGAAAAAGATAAGGATCTATATAGCGAGATGTACTTTCTGTTCTCAGTGTGTGGAGGTATGCCCTGTTAACGCATTATCTATGAGTGAGAGATGGCTTCTGGCAGACGAGGATAAATACTCGAAGAATTTAATTGTAGAATAATGAAGATCATTTTCAGAGGCATAGTTCAGGGAGTGGGGTTCAGACCTACCGTTTACAGGATAGCAAAGGGAATGGGCTTAAAGGGATATGTACTGAACAAGGGATCGGAGGTGGAGGTAGTAATTGATAGAGATGAAGAAGAGTTTATAAGGAGATTGAAGGAGAGCCTTCCTGCCACAGCAGAGATCACCGAGATCATTATAGAAAAGGATAAAAGAAGTTTCGATGATTTCTGTATAATAAAGAGCAAAAATGGAGAAAGATCTTCACCCATACCTGTGGACACAGGAATATGTGATGAGTGTCTTCGTGAGATTTTTGATCCAGATAATAGAAGATACCATTATCCATTTACAAACTGTACCGTTTGCGGTGCGAGATTCAGCCTTATCGAAGATCTCCCATATGATAGAGAAAGAACATCTATGAAAGAGTTCACACTCTGTGAGGATTGCTATTTGGAGTATACCGATCCCATGGACAGAAGGTACCATGCTCAGACAATATCATGTCCTGAGTGCGGTCCCTCCTATAAACTTTATGATAGAGAGGAGAGAATCATCAAAGGGGATCCTATTAAAATATTCGCTGAGCGTATTGATATGGGGGCAATAGGTGTTATAAAATCATGGGGAGGAATGCATATATGTTGTGGCATGGATAAAATAAAAAAGCTCAGAGAATGGTATGGAAGACCACAAAAACCTTTTGCTGTGATGGTGAGGAACATCGATACCGTGGAAAAATACGCTTATGTAACAGAAGAAGAAAAAAAACTTCTTTTATCCAGTAGAAAGCCTATTGTGCTGCTTCATAAAAAAGGATATGAGGAGGTATCTCCTGGACTATCTACAATCGGAATTTATCTTCCATATACTGGATTACATCATATTTTATTTTCGTATATGAAAAAAGATGCGCTGATCATGACATCTGCCAATCTTCCTGGGGAGCCAATGCTTATAGAAAACAGAGATGTATTTTCTCTGAAAGCTGATCTGTATCTGCTTCACAATAGAAAAATACCAAACAGGATCGATGACTCTCTGATCAAGGTATGGAAAGGAAAGAAGTTCTTCATAAGAAAATCGAGAGGATACGTACCTGATCCGATAAAAATTGATCATAGAAAATCGATACTCAGTGTGGGCGCTGAGGAGAATGTCTGTGGTGCAATCTCAAATAATGGAACTCTATATGCAACGCAGTACATAGGAAACACAAGATATTATCCAACTCTCGAGTTTCTTGAAAAAAGTTTGAGACATATGATGAAGCTCAGAGGAACAAAAAATTTAGATGGGGTGGGTATGGATATGCATCCCATGTATAATACAAGGAGAATCGCAAAAAAATTCTCTGAAGAGTATAATGTGGAAACAATGGAAATACAGCATCACTGGGCTCATGCTGTCTCTTTGCTTCTGGATAATAAACTGAAAGAAGGAGCTGTGATAACCATAGATGGAGCTGGATACGGAACAGACGAAAGAATATGGGGGGGTGAGGTTCTGTATGCCTCCTATGAGAGTTTTGAGAGATTAGGACATTTGGAGTATATTCCCCTCATAGGGGGAGATAAAGCAACAAAAGATCCGAGGAGAATAGTGTTTGCAATTTTCAAAAAATTTGGAACAGAAAGATACTTTCATGGCAACAAAGCTGAGATTTTATCTAAACTGATCAAAAAATCACCGAAAACAAGCAGCTTGGGAAGAATCCTCGACGCATTATCATGCTACTTTGACATCTGCACAAAGACAACTTATGATGGTGAGCCAGCAATGAAGTTAGAGAAGTACCTTGAAATAGGGAATCCAGTGTATAAATTCGATACGGAGGTAAAAAATGGAGTTGTGAATACAGTAGAGATTTTTGAACAGATAGAGGAGCACGTAAAACAATCTTTATCTGAAAAAGAGAAGGCAGATCTCATTTACTCCGCTGTTAAAACAATAATGGATAAACTGACAGAGATCGCCATGGAGAATGCAGTGGATAAAAAGGTGGGTATTACAGGTGGAGTCTCCTACAATATACCAATAGTAGAGATGGTGGAAAGAAGATTGAAGAAAGAAGGTTTTGAACTCATAACTCATAATAATATACCAAACGGTGATGGTGGAATTTCTGTGGGACAGAACGTGATAGTGGGGGAGATTGTTAGTTAGGAAGATGATGAGATTTTTCCTGTTTCTATTGAAATAATTTCCGTACTTATATGATTTTAAATCCACCGAAAGATTTATTTTATTTCTTTAGTTTTAGTTTTCTATTGGGCTCTGGATCACACATTGATCTGCATAAAATTCTTATGTTCTATTACCATGATCACAGAGTTTTTACTGGATTTACTTTTATGTTTCTCTCCAGCCTTCACTACATAACCCTCATTCTCTTTCAGTTTCACAGAGTGATCCTCAAATATCACCTCTAAATCACCCTCCATGACGAAGAACAGTTTATCCTTATTGTGAATGTGCATATCCGGATACTCTCCCTCAGCAACATATGCCTTTATCCTGTAATCATCTATTTTAGCTATATCCACAGGCTCCCAGTTTCCTTTTAGTTTTTTCTTTATATTTTCAAGATTTATTTTTTCTTCCATAATTCTATATTCTTTTCAGGACTTTTATAATTTTCTATAACAGAGTATCATCATATCTTTGTATGAGATTCTATCGATAAACGGCAAAAATCGAAGATGAGTAAGACAATACCCGATTTTACAGTAAACTTTAAATATGAAGCCAGTTCATTATTCATGATGAAAATTGGCATCATAGGCTGTGGATACATAGGAAGCATGATAGCTAAGAACTTCAAAAAAGATGTTCTGGCATGCTACGATAGAAACACAGAACGTATGAATAAATTGTCTCATATTCTAAACAGAGACATAAAATGTTCATTTGAAGAGATTCTGAAGATGGATCTCGATCTAGTTGTGGAATCGGCTTCCATCGATGCTGTGAGAAACTTAGTTCCCGATCTCTTAAAATCTGGAAAAGATGTCATGATAATGAGCGTTGGAGCGCTCGCAGACCATGAGCTTTTCTCTACGCTAAAAAAAATTGCATCTGAGAATGAATGCAGGATATATATACCTCATGGCGCTGTGGGGGGTCTTGATGCCATCAGATCTGCTTCTTTCCAGGGCATTGAAAAAATAGTTCTCACCACACGAAAAAATCCAGAGGCTCTTGGAATGAGCGTTCTCAAGGAAAAAACTGTTTTTGAAGGTTATGCATCTGAGGCGATAAAAAAATTTCCAAAGAATATAAATGTCTCTGTTGCTCTGAGCCTAGCCAGTGAAAAAGAGGTATATGTGAAGATAATTGCTGATCCATCCATAGAAACAAATATCCATGAAATATATGTAAAGGGTGCCTTCGGAAAGATGAATCTTATCTTTGAGAATCTACCATCTGAGAACAAAAGAACATCCATACTTGCTGCACTCTCCGCCATAAATCTGATCAGAACTCTGAAATCTGAGATAGTGATATATTAGGTGATCGTGTGTTTCTGGATAAGTACTCAAAAATAACAGATAGGATAGGGAGTTATCTGAATGAAATTCTCAGGATAAGAGCTAAAAATTACGAGGATCCAATATTAAAAGAGTTTTATAATGACATATTGAAGGTAATGGGCGGTGGAAAAAGACTGCGGCCATTGACCATGATATTTGCTTTTAAAGCAGTAAAAAATGAAATAAACGAGGATATCATCAGAGCTTCTGCTTCCTGTGAACTTGTTCATAATGCGTCTCTGATTCTGGATGACGCAATGGATGAGGATGTTATCAGACACGGAAAAAGGACATTCAATTCTATATACGCAGATAAGTTTCTAAAATCAATAGGATTTGACTTTAACATATACAAAACAGGTCAGAGCTGGATTAAAAAAGATTCCATTCTGAAAATAATAGAAACGCAGAGGAACATATCAAGGTACTCCTATGCCCTCTCTGTCCTCGCTTCCAATGTCCTGTATGAGCTCAGTGAGGAGGTTCTGAACTCGCAGTTCTCCAAGGATCTCAGGATAAAAGCACTGGAACAACATAGAAGGATGTATTTAAGACTGAATGAAGGACAACTTCTTGATATATTAACGGAGAAAAGAAAAATAAATGAAGAAGAATATTTCAGGATGATAGACGAAAAAACAGGGATATTATTTATGTACCCAATAAGAATAGGTTTTATATTCTCAGAGGCAGAGAATTATAAGGTTATGGATCAATATGCCCTGAATATGGCAAGAGCTTTTCAGATACACGATGATATCCTCGGAACATTTGGAAAAAGTAAGCATACTGGCAAACCAAATGACTCTGATATTAAATCTGGAAAAAATACTCTCTTAGCCATAAAAACACTTGAATATGCAAAAGACCGCGACATAGAAAAGTTCAGGAAGACATTTGGTAATAGATCCGCTACAGAATCTGAGGTTAACGAGGCGAGGAAGATCATCAAAAAAACAGGAGCTTATAAATACTGCAGAACGAAGGAAAAAGAGCTTATAAAAGAAGCAAAAAATAGTATCCCGAAGAATATAGATAAAGAAAGTAGAAAATTCTTTGAGAATCTTGCTGATTTTGTCATCAGTAGAAAATTCTGAAGGATTTACACACAATATATACTTCAGAACTCCCTTTCCGTGTAGATCTCGGTCTGTAGAATTTCACATATCCAAATCTCTCTCTCAATTCGTCTGAGAATCTCCTCACCTCATTGCTCTGGAATATCTTTACAAGAAAATTTCCCCCCTCCACAAGAACCTCTTTTGCCAGATCCCATGCCTTCTTGGCAAGAATATAAGATCTGTACTGATCCACATCTCTTTTACCCATTATCTTTGGAGCCATATCTGATAATACAACATTGAACTTGGTATCTGTATGAAACTCCTCAATATCTATCTCCCGTATCTCAATGTTATCGTACTCTAAGGGAGGTGTCCTGGTTTTGTCCACACCGAGAACATACCCAGATTCCCCAACTATCTCTCTCGCTACCTGAAGCCATCCTCCCGGGGAACATCCCAGATCCAGGATATAATCCCCCCTCCTCATTAATCTGAATCTCTTATTTATCTCCTTCAGTTTATATGCCGCCCGTGATCTGTATCCTTCTTTTTTAGCTTTTTCGTAGTAATAATCTTTTCTCTTATACATCTCCAAAACGCTCACAGAAAACTAATGCTTCACTTATCTTATCCAGAAGATCTGATGCTGTATAATACACATTTTTCTCAGAGTAAACAAGATCTCCAGCATAGCCATTCACAAAAGCAGCGGCACATGCAGAGGAAAAAGCTTCATTTCTGGCAAAAAAACCAGAACTCAATCCAGCTAAAACATCGCCTGTCCCTCCTGTGGTCATGCCCTCATTTCCTGTATAGTTCAGTTTGTATCTATTTTTGTCAGCTATTATATCCACTCTTCCCTTCAGTATTATGGTACAGTTGTATTTTTCAGAGACATCCATAACTCTCTGGATTTTTTCTTCAGGATTATCTGGAAGTCTGCCAAAGAGATACTCAAACTCTCCTCTATGTGGCGTGAGAATTGATCCTTCTGCCAGTTCGAGATCTTTTTTGAGGATCTTCAATCCATCTGCATCTATCACCTTCCTTTCAAATCTCTTCATTATGTCCAGAGCCTTTTCATTCATCCCCATCCCCACACCTATCAGGACAGAATCGTAATCATAATCCAGTATCTCCTCTGTGACTATGAAATCAGGGGAGTAATTTTTTATAATATCGGGACACGGTGTCGCAACATAGACAAGATCCACAATTTTACTTGCTGCTGTAGCAGCATAAATGGGAGCGCCATGATATTTTTCACTCCCTCCAAATATGAGAACTCTTCCATTATCCCCTTTGTGAGAATCCTTCTTCCTCCTTTTCAGATACTTCACGTCTCCCGGACCTGTCATATGTTCGATTTTTTCAGGTATACCTATATCCACAACTACGGAGTCATCCGTTTTTTTGTAATGCATCGATATATTCAGATCATATTTTATATCACCGGTGGGTAGATCTATGCTGACAATCTTAACTCCCCTCTCCTTTAGCTTGTTTATATACTGAACAACACTTTTTACAGGCTCCCTCAGTTCTCCTCTGATACCAACGCCAAGCAATGCATCCACAACGATATCGCAGTCTATTTCCTGAAAATGAAACTCTTCTTTTTGACACCCGGTAAAATCAAGAAGTTTCCAGTTTTCCAATGCTATTTTTGTTTTTATCTCGTTCTCTTTACCTATCAGAAAAACTTTAACTCTGTTCTCCTTCGATAAAAACCTTGCAGTTACAAATCCATCTCCTCCGTTATTTCCCAGTCCACAGAAAACAGCTATTTTCCTGTTCTTACCAAACCTGGACATGATAACAGAGGCAGCTCCTTTTCCTGCGTTTTCCATCAGTATTCTTGGTTCAAGCCCATAATATTTGCAGTTCATATCAAGAATTTTTGTTTTCATTTTTCTTCACCCTGTATAATGCTACCAAGGAACATAAAAACAGAGGCCCCAGAACAAAACCAGAAACACCGAGGCTCATGGGACCTGCAACAAAACTGAAGAGGATTATCAGGGGATGTACCTCACTCCTCTTTTCTGAGATGTAAGGAGTAAGGATAAATGTCGGAAAGTAAGTTAAAACAACTATTCCAAAAATAAGTGTAATCAGTGCAAGCATTGGATTGGTAAAGAGTTCTATTACGGCTATGGGTATATAGATCATCGGAGCGCCCAGTATCGGTAAAAGTCCAAATAAAAATATTAAGAATCCAAGAAGAACAGAGTAATTTACCAGATAGGAAACATTGAAATAGTTTCCAGTTATATAAAAGAAACTCCCCCCTACAACTCCCATTATCCCTGCTGTCAGTACATAACCATAAAACAGCCCCTGAAGAACTTTTCCCAGTTCATCTGTAAATTTGAGATAGAGATCTTTTATCTCGGAAGGAACTATTGTATCCGATATCTCCTTCAGCTTTCTTCCGTCTCTCAGCAAATAAAATGTGGAGAAAATAAAAAATAAAAAATTCACAGTGGCATATGAAATATTTTTGAGAAAGCTAAATGCTGTTTCTATATTGAGATATCCCTGTATCTTCTCAATTATAGTATTTACCTGATTGGAAAAGGAGATTTCTACCCCATAATTTCTCAGATAATCTTCAAAATCTGATATTTTACCCAAAAACTCATCAGGATTCTCCAGGAATTTACTTATCTCATTCATCAGAGAGTTCAGAGTTGTCCATATGAGAAACACGAAGGGCACCAGTATTATTAATACCGTAATTACAGAAGCCACATTTCTGCTTTTGAATATTCTCTCAAAAAAATCATTCAGAGGAAAAAGGAGATAGGAAACAAGGAAAGCATATATGAGTGGAGTAAAAACTCTGGATAGTACCAGAAAATTTAACAGAAATATCATGGCCATGAGAAAC
>JAGGSA010000111.1 GCA_021159325.1 Methanomicrobia archaeon
TATAGTAATTCTGGACTCAGATACCCTTGTAAACAGAGAATCAATTAAAAAATTATTATCAAATTTAGGAAATTTTGATGCTGTAAGTGGAAATATCCAGATATATAAGAAAAATAATTTTATATCAAGAATACAGGCGATTGAACATATCAGGATAGCGATGTTCAGGAGAATAGCTATGTTTAAAGGAAAAATAGATTTTATCCCGGGAGTTTTTGCTGCATTTAAAAGAAAGGTATTTGAGGAAGAGAAATTTTGTAAGTCAAAAGTCGAGGATTATGCCTTTTCCGAAAAAATCAGGGATAAATTCAGGATAACTTATGATCCAGAGGCTATAGCCTATACAATAATGCCAGAAAATTTAAAATCTCTGTACAGACAGAGAAAATACTGGGCACTTGGGAATATAGAAGAATTATATAAAAAAAATAATTTAAAAAAACTATTTGCATATTATTATCTGGCAGTTCTTGATATAATCATTCTCATGCTCTCCTTTTTATCAGGAAACTTTATACCTCTTGCATTGTTTTTTGCATTTGAATCATTGACAATGATCACTGCAAACAGAAAAGAGAAAGGGAACTGCAACTTTGAATCTCTAATATTCCCATTTTTTATGTATTTCCTGGCATTCTTTTATCTCATTGTTTATATCTCGGCATTTATTGAGTTTCTGAAAGCAGAAAAATGAACTCTACCTCATGAAAAGCCAGTCTTTGCTTTTATATTTCTTCCTTAGTTCAGGAAGTAACTCCTTTTCATACTCATTTATCTCTCCCCTTTCGAGATCGAAAAGTGAGGAAAACCCAGATTCAAGAGCTTTTATTACCTCTTTATCATCTATCTCAGTTTCCAATAACTTTTCAAGAGTTATAACTCTTTCTTCTGCTTTTTTTAACATTTTATCTCTTAATTTTTCATCAGATATCTTCAGAACAGAAAAAAGAGTTTTCAGATCTGTGGAGTACATAAATGTACCGTGCTGGAGTATCACTCCTTTCTTCCGTGTCTGTGCAGATCCAGAGATTTTTTTCCCCTCTGCAAGAACATCATTGATGGGAGAGAAACTTCCTTTTACTCCAAAATACTCAAGAGTCTTTACCAGACAGGAACAGATCACTCTGTAACTTTCCTCTATGCTGTATCTGAAATCCTCCTCTCTTAATATCACGGAGTACGTGATCTCTCCTGTATAATCATGAAAAACAGCTCCTCCCCCTGTTATTCTCCTCACACATTCAACTCTGTATTCCTCACATCTTTTCAGGTCGATCTCCTGCTCAGCGGATTGAAAATATCCTATGGAGACACAGGAGGGTTTAAACTTATACAGTCTGAAAGTATTCTCTCCTTTTCCATCTATCAATGCACGCATTATGGTCTCATCCAATGCCATCTGATATGCTCCATCTCCCTCTATGAGAGGAATGTACCTTAGTTTCATATAATGAAATCTTCGGAGTATACTTTTAAGCCTTTGGATGTAATCTCCATTGTTTTTGTCTTTGTGGAATGGGCAACTCCCCGCATTTTTCTTATCTCTATTCCCCTGACCCTTGCTGCTCCTTTCTTTTTGTAGTATAGGGAGATTATTCCCTGGAATATATATCCACCCACGCCATAATCCGAGTTCTCTTCTTCTGTTTCTGTTAATTCGGATATGACTAAGGAAGTACATTCCAACTCTCTAAGAAGTGTGGAAAGCTTCAGGATCTTTTTTCTTCTTTCTTTCTCTTTTAATCCAGACGTAAGCACGGAAATGGAATCTATCACCAATCTCTTCGCTTCTATATCTGAAACTGCTCTCTGGATAGTATTTATAAGGCTGTCCACATCTACATCTGCTTCTTCTATCTTCAAAGGCACTGGCGGAGTTATGATTCTCAGTTTATTTTCCCTTTCGAGTTTTTTCAGATCCCAGCCAAAATTCAGATAATCCTCATAAAGGTCTTCAGGATCCTCCTCCAGACTTATAAGAATACCATTTTCAGAGTTTTGTGCACCATATACCAGGAACTCAATACCAAGTGTGCTTTTTCCTGTCCCTGTAGCACCAGTAACAAGAATTGTTCTCCCCACTGGAATTCCGCCACCCAACATCTCGTCCAGTCCAGGAACTCCTGTTTTTATGAGATTCATTTATTTTACCTCCTCCAGCAGACTCAAACTCAGATCAAAATCCTTTATCAATCCGGATACAAGCTTTTTATCCACAATAATCCTTGCTTTCAATTCACTGAAAGTAAAAACACCAGGAGAAGCAACAAAGAATGTATAAACTACTTCATTGTCATCTTTAATGATAATATCTGCTCCTTCATATCCCGGATAGTTAAAAATAGATATATCATCAAATGAGTACGCATTGGGGCACCTTATTATCACCTTTGCTTTTGTGTTTCTAAGCTCATCTCTGTAATTCCCTATGAAGGAGTCAAGATCTGAGATCGTGCATCTCAGATCTTTTGAATTTGAGATCAGAGTTTTTATATATGATGATACGTTTATAGTTCCTACCACTGTCCATGTACCCATCTCTGCTATCTCCTCCTCGACATTATTTTTGAAGACAGGCTCCAGCTCTTCAACTAGCTTCTTTTTCAATCTCTGTCTTTTGTCATTTTCAATCTCCTGTTCCTTTTTTATCTGCATCATTCTTTTTTCTAAAGCTTTTTCTGGTGATAAAGCCATGTGCATTCTTGGTTTCCCGGATATTGATATTATAAAACCGTATCTCTCCAGGTCCTGAAGAACCTGGTATATCTTTGTATACGGGATCCTTGTAACATCACTTATTATCCTTGCAGAGATCTTACCCCTTTCAAGAAGTGCTAAATAGGCCTTGGCTTCGTACTCCCCCAAACCAAACTCCTTTAATATATTTATAATTTCTTTTGGTTCCATGGAACTTACTCCTTTTTGTATGATCTCTCTATTAACTTCTTGGGGAATAGAATATATAAACTTTATGTAGTTTGTATACGGCAATAAAAACTCAAACAGTTATAAGTGTCTCTTCCTCTCTTTTTTCTTCTTTCTTTTCTTCAGTCTTTTTTATCTCCTCCCAGTAGCTCTCATTGTAGACACATCCGGGATCTGGAGCCTTTATATCATTGAAATATGCATATGCTCGGGCTCTGCATCCTCCACAAATGTATCTGTAAGGGCAGTCATGACATTCTCCTTCCAAGTCATCTCTTTCTCTTAATTTTTTCATGACCTCCGAGTTTTCCCATACATTCAGAAATCCGTTTTTTATATTCCCCGCTTTTATAGGCATGAAAACACAGGGCTGTATATCTCCATTGTACTCTATGGAGCAGTAAATCCTTCCTGCCCCACAGCCACCAATAAAATCAGCTAAAGCCACAGCCTTTCCCTTTAAGGATACACCAGCAAAATGTGTGGGGGCAACATCTTCTCCCTCTCCACTTTCCACTCTTTCCAGAGATATCCTTGCGAACTGTGGTGCGGTGGAGAAAACCTGAAGACCATTATCCTCCTCAAGTTTATCGTAGAGAAAATTCAGTAATCTTTCTCTCTGTTCGGGTGTTATATCCTGATCGAGTATTTCTCTTCCCCTCCTCGTTGGTATGAAGTTAAAGTGAATGAACCTATCAACTTTAAGCTTTATTGCAAGATCCACCATTTTGGGGATATCCTCATAGTTATATTTTGTAGCTGTAGTTGCAATACATGTTGTTATTCCTGCCTCAACACAGTTCTTTATACCCTGAACAGTTTTTCCCCATGCTCCCTTTACTCCTCTGAACTCATCGTGTACTTCTGGGTCTGTGCTGTCGAGACTTATCTCTATATACCCTACTCCTATCCTTCTTAATTTTTTAGCCACTTCCTTTGTTATAAGTGTACCATTTGAAGCCACAGATACATACATACCCCTTTCATGTGCATATTTTGCTATTTCAAAGAAATCTTTTGAGATGAGAGGTTCTCCTCCAGAAAATGCTACCGCCACCACACCTGCATCTGCTAACTGGTCTACCACATTGTATTTTTCTTCTTTTGTAAGTTCATCTGGAGCAAATTTCCCTGCTGAACTATAACAGTGCTTGCATCTGAGGTTACACATGGAGGTAAAGTCCCATACAACCAAAAATGGTGCATATAACTTCTGTGGTCTTGTAACTCCATATTTCGCTATTCCTTTAAGAACATTGGCCAGACCCTTTCTTGTTGTTATATCCTTAAAATATTCCAGAAAAGCGGTATCATTCCTGCCAAATGCTTTTGCACCATACTTTATAGCAGTACCAACTAAAAAAGAATTCATTCTGCACCCTATACCTGCATTTTCTTTGAGACCAACTAAATACTCTAAACTCTCCTCCAATCTATTCTTTTTTGAAAGATACCTCAAAATACCCCTTGTGATAGGATTATTGAGAGTTTTATTTAGTGACAATATTATATCTGTTTCCTTGGACATATTGGAGATAAGGATGTTATATTTTTACATTTTTTCCTTCTTATGACAAGCTATTTAAATACATAATCTGAATGCTTTCCATGGAAAAGATGAGTATAGAGATGTATATCTCACAGAAAGAGTGGGGGTGCTTCAAAAAGATCGCTGAGATGTGTAGCTGTATAGAAGTTCTTAATTATTTTACAAGTGACGGAGAGACCTTTATAGAAATAGCCCGTTTCTATTCTGAATCTCCAGGAAAAGTGATAGAAGAACTTGAATCCAACAAAAAAATAATAGAATTCAAAGTTCTGGAAATAAATGGGGATACAGTCACAGTGTATATAAAATATAACTCAAAGAGTTTTTCATTTGCATGTCTTTTCAGACTTATTGACTTCAAAAAATATGAACTCTTTATAGAGGATCCCATCGAATTTTTTGAAAACAGAACAATAATAAAAGTAGTTGGTGAAAAGAAGAACCTGGCAAAATTTAAAAAATTTATTGATAAATCATTTAAAACAAGAATCCTTGAAGTGGAAAGGTATATACCACATAAAATCTCTATTTTGGAGGTACTTAGTCCAAAACAGAGAGAAACTCTTCTTAAAGCCTACAGGATGGGTTATTATGATATACCAAGAAAAACAACATTGAAAGAGATAGGAAAGACTATGAACATTTCAGACTCTGCAGTTAGAGAACATCTCAGAAAAAGTGAGAATAAGATAATGAAGATGCTCTTCGGTAAGGACTGAAGGGACAGATTTTTATATAAAAAGGATCATGTATATTAGGGATTGCAATGAAAAATGAAATTATAGAGAAACTTATAAGTGTGGGCCTTACTGAGGAAGAAATAAAAAAGAAAATAGAAGAGAAAAAGAAGGAAGTAGGAGGACTTTTAACAGAAGAAGGAATTTTATCTATAATAGCCAACGAATATGGAATAAAACTGGAAAACGAGACTGAAGAACTGAAAGTAAAAGATATTGTAGAAGGATTGAAGGACGTAAATATCACAGTCAAAGTTCTGGCTGTTTATCCTGTAAAGGAACTCGATGAAGGTAAAAGAGTGGCGAATATTCTCATAGGCGATGAAACGGGGAGAATGAGACTGACTCTCTGGAATGAACAGTGCGATTATCTCTCTGAGATCAGAAAGGGGGATATAATTGATATAGTTGGAGCTGTCTCCAGGAGGGGAATAAAGGAAACTGAGCTCTCCTTAGGGTATAAGGGAAAGATAGTTGTTAATCCGGAGGGCAAAAAAATCACAGTTGAGAGAAAAGAACCCTCCAGAAAAAGTATTGCGGAATTAAAAAAAGGGGATAGATACACTGAGATAAGAGGTACGATAGTAAAGCTATACAGGCTGAGGATATATGAAGGATGTCCTGAATGTTTCAGAAGAGTTGAGTTTAAAGATGGAAAAAAGTACTGCAGTTTCTGTAATAAGTTTGTAGAGAGCATATACATTCCCATATGTGAGATAGGAGTGGATGACTCCACAGGATATATAAAATGCATACTCTTTGGGAAGACTGCTGAGGAACTTCTGGAAAAGGAAGGAGAAGAACTTTATCTATCACTGAAAGAAGCTTCAAAGAAAACATATTCTATAAAAAAAGCTGAAGAGGAGTTTATTTTTGAGAATTTTTATTATCTTCTTGGAAAGGAGATTCTATTAACTGGAAAAGTTGAAGACAATGAGTTTCTGGGACTGGAGTTCAGAGCTTATGGAATGAAAGAATTTGATGAGCTTGAGGAAGCATATAGAATTCTGGAGGTTATGGAATGAGATTCCACAGTGTTGAAAAGGACATTGTTGAGATAAATGAGAATGACAAAAGAGTGAGCATAGTGGGAACAGTGGTGAGAAAAAATACAAAAAAATATTCAATGATCATAGATGATGGGACTGGAGAGATAGAAGTTTATTCAGATGCCCTTTTCAATATCGGAGATCTCATCAGAGTTATAGGAAGAGTCTTCAAGGATGAGAATATGAGTTTATGTATCAACGCGGAGGTACTTCAGGATTTCTCTGGGTTTGATGTTGCACTGTATCAGAAAGTAAGATTGATGGAGGGAAAATCATGAAAAAGAGGCTGCCTTCGACAAGAACAGATCTCAGGGAGATAGTCAATGGGTACTATGTAAAAGGTGAGGAAGATTTTGCTCCCAATTATCTGATAACAGAAAATTATAAAAAGATATACCGTGCAAAGATAGTTGCTACCGTTTTCAATGATCCCTTTATCTCTGAAGATGAGAGTTATGGCAGGGTTTTACTGGATGATGCCAAGGAAACTATCTGGGCTTACTTTTTCAGGGAAAATACAGTTCTTCTCAGGAATATCTCTAAAGGGGATATGGTACAGGTTGTGGGAAAGATATACGAGTGGAGAAACGAAAAACAGTTAAATGTGGAGGCAATATGTAAAGTTTCTCCAAACTTCTGGAGTTTGCACAGACTTGAAGTAATAAGGAATAATAAAATTCAGGAGGAGCAGGTGACAAAGGCTGAAAAGATAAAATCAGAAGAAAAAAATCTTAAAAAGGCAAAAGAAAAGGCAGAATCAATGGGAATAAATCCTGAGATAATAGAGGCAATGTATGAGATGGAGTACACAAAGGAAAAAGAGATTGACACAGCACTGATAAAGGATAAAGTTTTATCTGCCATTGAGAGACTTGATGAGGGGGAGGGAGTACCCCTTGATGACCTAATCTCAGAGATAGATGAGTTTTCGCCTGAGGAGATAGAATCGGTGATCAGAGACCTTCTTTCTCAGGGAGAGATCTTTGAGCCAAAAATAAATAGATATACAAAAGTTTAGTAAAGATGACAGGCCACATAGTGGCCTTTCCCCACTTTTTTTAACTCTGGCTCTTTTGTCTCGCATACCTCTCCTATCTTCTTGAAACATCTCTCATGAAACCTGCAGCCCGAAGGAGGATTTATGGGACTCGGTACATCACCCTCAAGAATTATCTCCTTCCTCTTTATCTTTGGGTTCGGAACTGGAACAGCAGAGAGCAGAGCCTCAGTATATGGATGCTTTGGATTGGTAAAGAGTTCCTTTTTTGGTGCGATCTCCACTATCTTTCCAACGTACATCACGGCCACTCTGTCACATATATGCTTTATCACACTGAGATCATGTGTTATAAAGAGACATGTGAACCCAAACTCTTTCTGAAGATCCTGCATCAGATTCAAAATCTGTGCCTGTATGGACACATCCAGAGCAGAAACAGGCTCATCTGCAACTATGAACTCTGGATTCACAGCCAGTGCTCTTGCAATCCCTATTCTCTGTCTCTGACCTCCAGAAAACTCATGAGGATACCTATTGATCTGCTCTGAGGTCAAGCCCACCTTTTCCATGAGCTCAATGACTTTTTTCTCTCTTTCTCTTTTTGAGTAGAGGTTATGGACCTCCATAGGCTCTGATATAATCCCTCCTATGGTCATCCTGGGATCAAGTGAACCAAAGGGATCCTGATATATTATACTCATCTTTTTTCTGTATTTTCTCATCTCAGATCTGCTCAGGTTTGTTATGTCATCCCCTCTGTAGATTATCTTTCCTGAGTCAGGTTCATAGATCTTCAGTATCGTTTTTCCACATGTTGTTTTTCCACATCCACTCTCTCCCACAAGACCGAGTATCTCTCCTTCCTCTATCTTAAACGAGACGTTATCCACAGCTTTGAGTATATCAGGTTTTTTAAGCAGTCCACCGCCGATGTTAAAATATTTTTTCAGTTCCTGGATCTCAAGCAACGTCATAGTATCTCCTCCAGATAGCATCTTGCAAAATGATTTTTTTCTCTTTCTTTCAGAGGAGGCTCCTTTTCTCTGCATATATCCATTGCGTATGGACATCTTGGATGGAATTTACAGCCTGAGGGCATATCTATAAGGTCAGGGACATTTCCCTCTATTATCTGAAGCTTCTCAGTGTCAACATCAAGTCTCGGTATCGCTCTGTTTAATCCCACAGTGTATGGATGCAGTGGATTCTCAAATATATCCTCCACACTTCCATACTCCACAATCTTTCCGGCATACATCACGCCCACATTCTTGCATGTCTCGGCTATTACACCAAGATCATGAGTTATGAGAAGCACAGCCGCTGAGAATTCTTCTTTGAGTTTGTCCATAAGTCTCAGGATCTGAGCCTGTATTGTAACATCTAAAGCTGTCGTCGGCTCATCAGCTATGAGAAGTTTTGGATTGCATGAAAGCGCCATCGCAATCATGGCTCTCTGTCTCATTCCCCCCGATAACTGATGAGGGTACTCCTTCATTCTCTTTTCAGGCTCAGGGATACCGACCACTCTGAGCATCTCTATGGCTTTTTTTTCTGCTTCTTTTTTCTCAAGTCCCTGATGAAGCTGTATCGTTTCAATAAGCTCACTGCCTATGGTAAACACAGGATCAAGAGAGGTCATCGGCTCCTGAAATATCATAGATATTTTATTTCCTCTTATCTTCTGCATCTCATTTTCCGATTTTTTAAGGAGATCTTCACCTTCAAGACGGACCTCTCCCCCTATGATCTTACCGGGAGGGTCCGGGATGAGTTTTATTATCGAGAGCGCTGTGACAGACTTTCCACATCCCGATTCTCCCACAAGACCAAATGTCTCTCCCTCATCAATGGAGAAACTTACCCCATCAACAGCCTTCACCACTCCATCATCTGTAAAAAAATAAGTTTTGAGATCTGAAACTTCCAGCAGTTTCATAGTTTTGCGCCTCCTTTGAGTCTCGGATCAAGTGCATCTCTCAATCCATCACCAAGTAAATTCAGAGATAGAACAGAGAGAAGTATCGCTATACCGGGAAATGTTGCAGCCCACCATACACCACTGATTAGATACTTCCTCGCTATGGAGAGTGATAATCCCCACTCAGGAGAAGGTGCCTGAGCACCCACACCGAGGAATCCAAGAGCTGCAGCATCGAGAATAGCAGTGGCAAGCATCAGGGTAGAATAAACGATTATAGGTGCAAGGGAGTTTGGAAGCACATGTTTGAATATGATCCTCCATGTAGATGATCCTATAGCATGTTCAGCCTCTATGTACTCTGTTTCCTTAATAACGAGAACAGCTCCCCTCATGACCCTCGCCATCTGAGGAGTGTATACTATCCCGATAGCTACCATTGACCATGTTATTCTGCTAACGTCAGGATATCTCTGAGCCAATGTCCCCGCTATAACAAGCGCCAGAAGAAGAGCAGGAAAAGCAAAAAGAATATCCACAAACCTCATTATCAGATTATCCGCCAATCCTCCAAAGTATCCTGAGACCAGTCCCAGAATGACCCCCATAACTAATGCAAATCCAAGTGCAACGAATCCCACACTCAAAGTGACTCTACCACCATACAGTATCCTGGAAAGGATATCTCTCCCCAGGTAATCTGTACCGAGCCAGAATCCAGGAATATGATCACTTGACCAGAACCCCGGTCTGTTCCCTCTGTAGAGATCGGAGTCATTGGGATCATGAGGAGCAAACAGAGGTGCCCCTGCACAGAGGATAAAGATCACAAGCATCATTCCCATTCCAAACATCGCTGTTTTATTTTTTCTCAGCTGTCTGATAACATCCTGAGTTCTTGTTCTCCGTTTGACTGTTTTCTCCATGAAGATCACCTGTATCTGATCCTTGGATCAATATATACGTATAGAATATCAGTGGCAAGATTTGCAAGAACCATCACTGTGGCAAAAAAGAGCGTGAAGCCCTGTATAACAGGATAATCATAAGCAAGGATGGCATTGGCTATATATTTCCCAAGCCCTGGGAGGCTGAATATCGTCTCAGTGAGAACTGCACCACCTATGAGTATCCCTGTATTCATACCTATCACTGTAACTATAGGTATAAGAGCATTTTTTATAGCATGTTTATAAACAACAGCTCTCTCTGAAAGTCCCTTTGCCCTCTCTGTCCTTATAAAGTCCTGCCTCAAGACCTCCAGCATGGAGGATCTTGTCATCCTCGCTATTGTGGCCATCGGTATTGTGGCAAGAGCTACAGAAGGGAGGATAAGATGTCTGATGCTATCCACAAAGGCTGTCCAGTTAAGTGTGAGAATACTATCAAGAACGTATAACCCTGTTATTCTGTGGAGTTCTATACCTGTGGATAATCTTCCTCCCACGGGCAACCACCCAAGCTTAACACTGAATATAAATATTAACATAAGCCCCAGCCAGAATACGGGCATGGAGACACCAAAAAGTGCTCCTACCATGACACCATAATCTGTCATGGAATACTGACGTACTGCAGATATTATACCTGCAATAATGCCTATAATGGTGGCAATAATGATCGCAAAAAGTGATAATTCTAATGTAGTTGGTAATCTATGGAGAATTTCACGGGTAACATATTCATTTGTCTGTATGGATTTCCCGAGATCACCATGTAAAGCCATTTTGAGCCATATTAAATATTGTTCGTATATGGGATCATTTAAATGATATTTCTCCCTTATTTCCTCCAGTTTTTCAGGAGTTGCATGCTGTCCCGCCAGATATATAGCAGGATCTCCTGGAGCTGCCCTAACGAGAGCAAAGGTGATTATTGATACACCAAGAAGTACAAAAATGAGCATTGCAAGTCTTTTCAGTATATACTCCTTCATTATACCACCTCAAAAAGAAAAAAAAGAAAAAATTTATTCTTCTTTCTCTATCCAGACTGGATAGAAGAACTTTCTGCTTGTTGGATGGATTACGTATCCATGGACATTCTTACTGAAGGCAAGGTTCTGATCTGCGTGGGCAATGAATACAAATGCGCAGTCTTCAACGATCAGTTTGTTCGCTTCTTTATAGAGCTTGGCTCTCTCTGCCTGATCATAGGTCTCAAGTGCTTTATCCAGTAACTGCTGAAGTTCTGGATTTTTCTTGAATCCATAGTTCCCAGCATTGGGTATGTTGCATACCTTCTGACTGTATAACACATTGAGGAAGTTATCGGGATCACCATTGTCTCCTGTCCATCCGAGCATTATCATCGGCGCTTTTCCTGCACTTGCATCATCCAGATATGCACCCCAGTCCTCTGTAAAGAGTTTTACCTTGATTCCAACCTTTGCGAGATCTGCCTGTATCGCTTCAGCTATCTGCGTGGGCACAGGGAAGTAAGGTCTCGATGTGGAACCCATATGCCACAGAGTTACCTCAAATCCATCTGGATACCCTGCCTCTGCCAGAAGCTGTTTTGCTTTTTCAGGATCATATTCATAACCCTGGATCTCGTCATTGTATCCAAACAGACAAGGCGGCATTCCCTCTTTTGCCACAGTGGCTGCTCCTTTGTAGAGGTTCTTCACAATAGCCTCCTTGTTGATGGCATGGGCGATAGCTCTTCTCACCCTTATATCCTTAAATGGCTCGAATGCTCCTGGTGGTGTTACATCTTCTCCAGGATCCCATCTTCCATTTCCATTTTTATCCTCATAAGCTTCTCCACAGTTAAGAGCAATATATCCAACGTTCATTCCAGGCTGAGATATCAGCTGAAGATTTGGATCATTTCTCACGATATCCAGTTGACTTGGATCGAGATGCTCAATTCCCTGAACTTCTCCGGTCTGTAATGCCATCAGACGTGCTGAAGGATCTGGTATCACCTTAAAGATCAGCTCATCCAAGTAAGCTCTGCCTCCCCAGTAGTCTTCAAATGCCCTCAGAGTTATATGGTCATCTTTTACCCATTCCACGAACTCAAATGGGCCTGTTCCTACAGGGTTCTTGAAGTAGTTCTCTCCATACTGCTTAGCAGCTTTCTCACTCACAACAGAAACAGTGAACATTGCCAAACTTGTCATTATTGAGGCGTTTGGTTTCTTCATGTGAATGGCAACAGTGTAATCATCTATCTTTTCCACTTTCTCTATATCTGTGAACATCCATCCCCAGTAATTCCAGTCTCCATACTGGTGGAACCAGTTATTTTCATCGTACTGCCTTGCAAATGAGAATACAACATCGTCTGCAGTCATTTCACCGAAACCATGGTGGAACTTTACACCTTTTCTGAGGTGGAAAGTAATTGTCTTTTTATCGTCTGATATCTCCCAGCTTGTAGCTAAACATGGTTCGATCTCCGTGGATCCTGCTTTGTATCTCACCAATCCTTCATGGATATTATCCATTCTCTGAATCGATTCACCATCAGTAACATCTGCTGGATCTAATTTCACAGCGTCACCACTTGAACCAAAAACAAGAGTTCCTCCATATTTACCCTTTGCCTCAGTGGTAGTGGGTGTCTCCTTTTCTCCGCCAATACATCCGCTCAAAACAGAAGCTAACATTATTGCCACTATCAGGAGCCCCATCCATTTCCATTCTTTTTTCATTTTTATTTACCTCCTTTTTGATCTTCATAAATTGCTGGATATAATTCTATTT
>JAGGSA010000119.1 GCA_021159325.1 Methanomicrobia archaeon
AAATACAACGGAGAAGAATGCATCGTAGATCCTGGGGCATTTGGAATTGAGCCATGTCTTTACATCCTCGGAAGAACTGCTTTGGATACTGTGGAGAAAGTCAGGATGATAAATGAAAGAATAATGAGCAGATCACTCTATTAATCTCTTCACAAACTCAATATTCTCTTTAAATCCTCTCCTTTGGTCTACAGGTGTTTCCAGGATCTTGGGAATTTTTCTCAGTTCTGGATGATTTATAATCTTTCTGAATCCATCAACTCCTATTTTTCCCATACCTATATGTTCATGTCTATCTCTCTTTGATCCGAGATCAAACTTTGAGTCATTGAGATGTATGAGTTTCAGTTTTTTCAGTCCTATGCTCTCGTCGATCCTCCCTATAACTCCATCGAGGTCATTTACAATGTCATACCCGGCAGCATATGCATGGCATGTATCGAGGGTTATTCCTGTTTCAATCTCTATATTCTCTATTATATATTCCAGATCTTCGAATTTGCTTCCTATCTTACTCGCTGTATTTTCAAGAAGAAGATACACATCTGTTTCTATCCTATTCAGCGAGTCGATTATTCTCCTCAATCCGATCTTCGGATCCCTATTTGAGCCGGGATGTATATTAACATAATCTATTCCAAGACTTTTCGCCGTTTCAAACTCCTTTATAGTATTCTCCATGGATTTTTTATGGAGTTCTTCATCCATAGAGGCTAAATTCACAAGATAGGAGTTATGGATAACAATAGGCTTTATATCCTCCTTTTTATACCTCTCTCTGAACTCCTCAACATTCTGGGGATCTTTAAATCTCCAGCTCCTCGGTGAATGTGAGAATATCTGCGCACAGTTCCCTCCTATGGATTTTATCTCATCAAAGACAGAGGGAAATCCTCTTGAAATGGAAACATGGGCACCTATTCGCATACACCTCTCTCTGTTTTTCTGTTAATATAGGTTTGGATATAAGAAGCCCTGATCTCCCAAACTTTAAATATGCAGAAAGCAAGTTTCTCTATGCTATGGATAGATAAAGAAAAACTCCTGAAAGAGCTGAAAAAATTAAATCCAAAAAAAGTTGGAGTCCAGTTTCCTGAGGGTCTCAAATCAAAGGCTATGGAGATAGCTGATCTTCTTGATTATGAGGTTTATATCTATGGAGGAAATACTTATGGAGCGTGTGACGTGGCAGATGAAGAAATGAGCTTCTGTGACTGTCTTGTTCATTTTGGACATGCAGAGATCCCAATGAAGTTCGTAATACCTGTGATATTTATGGAGGTCTATGATAATATAGACCTTATTCCATCCTTAGAAAAAAACCTTGATTTTTTAGAAAAAAAGGGTAAAAACATAGGATTGACAACAACAGTTCAACATATACTGGAGCTAAAAAATGCAGAAAGATTTTTAAAAAACAGGGGATTTAATATTTACATAGGCAAAGGCACGAGAAGAATAAAGTATGATGGCCAGATTTTAGGCTGTAACTTTTCGGTATGTAAGAGTATAGAGGATAAAGTGGATTATTTCCTTTATATCGGGACAGGATACTTTCATCCTCTGGGTATAACTCTGAATACGAAGAAAAAAGTTGTTGCCATAGATCCATATACAGGGAAGATAGTGGATATGGAAAATGAAAAGACAAAACTTTTAAAAAAGAGGTATGCAGTTATAGAGAAAGCAAAAGAAGCAGAGAGATTTGGAGTAATAGTCTCAACAAAAAAAGGACAGTTCAGAATGAAAGAAGCATTAAATATAAAAAAAGATCTGGAAGAAATTGGAAAAAAGGCCTATATATTAATCACAGGAGAAATATATCCTGAAAAATTCAGAGGATTTAATTTTGATGCCTGTGTTATCTCAGCATGTCCGAGAATCGCAATAGATGATCAGCCGAGATATGAAAAACCTATCCTTACCGTAACTGAGGTAAATTTATTAAAAGAAACAGGAGAATATAGATTTGATGAAATAGGAGGTATATAAATGACAAGAAAAAATGGAGATTTTGTTCTCCCGGGAGATATCCTGGGGGTAAGTGAAGAATTTATTCCGGGATATGGAGTATATGAAGAAAAAGGTAAAGTTTATTCCTCAATCACAGGAATTGCAAATCTGGATTTTGAAAGAAAGAGAGCTTTTGTTGAACCCCTGACAGATACTCCACCCATCCCAAAACTCGGAGACATTGTTATCTGTGAGGTGACGGGGATAAAGGAAAAGATGGCAATGGTTGAGATCATAGCTCTGAAGAAAAACCCAAGAAGAGCATTGGCTGTTTCTCCGATGGCAAGAATATATATATCACAGACGAGCAGAAAATATGTGACAGATATCTCGCATGAGTTCAAAGAGGGCGATCTTGTCAGGGCAAAAGTTGTCAATGTAAAAAAGACGCCTATTGAACTTTCTACTGTTGGAGAGAACTTTGGTGTTATAAGAGCATACTGCTCTAAATGCAAAACTCCCTTGGAGAAAAAAAATAACAAACTGGAATGTCCCAGATGCGGCAATGTAGAACTCAGAAAAACTGCGTCTGATTACAGAAAAGGTGTTTTTTGAGGTGAAAAAATGGAGATAGAGGTGTTGAAATCTGAAAAAAATGAAATGGAGTTCAGAATCATAGGAGAAGATGACACCTTTGCAAATCTGCTGAGAAAGATTCTTCATGAAGATAATCATGTCAGTTTTGCAGCCTATAGAGTGGCACATCCTCTCACAGAGAGAGACAAGCCATTTTTCAAGATAGTCACAGATGGAAAAGAGTCTCCTGAGGAGGCATTGAAAAAAGCAGCAGAAAAAATAAAGAAACTTGCAAAGACTCTGAGAGAGGAGATCATAGATAAGGTATAAAGATGTCACTGGAAAAGTTCGGAGATTCTCTTATAAACTTTATCTATTCCCTTGCAAAATCTGAGGTAATGAAAGAGTACGACGGTATAAAGGTTCCAAACTCATGTTTAGCTGAAGCACTGACACTTTCAGATTTTGAATCACCAAGAAGAAGCGATAAACATAAAAAAGGAGATTTTGTGGAGAGAATAGTTGCAGAATCATGGATAGAAGGAAAAATAACAGAAAGAGAATGTGTGGAAATAATAAAATCCACAATTAGAAAATATGATTTAAGAGACAGAAAAGAAGAAAGAAGGGCAATGATTGAAGGCTTTAAGAATCTTTTAAATGAAATAAAAAAAAGAAGTTAAATTTTCGGTCTTCTGGGAAGCCCTCCTGGCTTTGGAGGTTTGGATTCTCTCTTTTCCTCCTCAAAGGGCGTCTTTCTTTTAGGAATCCTCGGTGTTATCCTCTTTGTCCTGTAGGAAAAGAACAGGATCACCAGGATCACCACCACAGCTATGGCAGCGTATTTGAGTTTATTGCTTGAAGGCTGTTTTTCTTTGGAGATTGTGGCTGTCTCTTCTATTGTCTGATCGCCGACAACATCCTTTGTAAAGGACTTATCCACAAAACCTGCTTTTGTGAGTCTTATCGTGTGCCCCCCTTCCTCAATGTTCTCTACGAGGATCGTTCCTTCCTCATCTGTTTTTCCCTTCATCTCGTTATCAACGAAGACGTTTACCTCTGGAACAGGATTTCCCTTCTCATCTTTAACAACTATCTTTAGACTCCCTGTTTTCACAGGAGGAGGAGTTGTCACAACGGTACCTGAAGCCAAAATAATGCTCTTTGTTACAGTCTTACCTCCGAAAATGTCCACATCCACAGTTTCCGTCTTGTATCCCTCAAGACTTACCTCTATTGTATATTTACCGCTATTCAACTGAAACTCTGCCTCTCCATTCTCTGCAGTTTTCTCTTCCACTATTTCTCCGTTGGATTTTATCTTCACCGAGGCATTTAGCTTATTTCCATCCTTATCCTGTACTGTTACTTTGAGTATTCCCTTCTGTGATTTGATCTCAAGTGTTTCTATATTGTACCTCTCTCTCGGCTCTACATTGAATATACTTGATTTGAACTTCTCATATCCTTCCATCTCCACCTCGATATAGTAACTTCCTGGAGCAACATTCTCTATAACAAATCCCTTATTGGACGATACAACTGTTGTAACAAGAGTTCCATCCTGTTTATAGAGCTTTACCGTGGCTCCAACTACCACCTTTCCAAGCTCATCTGAGACCACACCAAATATGGAGCCCGCTCTGTTTATGGTGATGGGATTTGTCTTTGGCTTATCAATCTTCTGACTTAAAACTACCTTGACCTTCTGATCCTCGTACCCAACTACACCCACTTCGTAAGTATGTCCGATCTCTACCTCCATCAGGAAATTTCCATCTGTATCAGGTGTAGCGGTCTGATATGGAGATGTTTTTCCATCCTGATATGCCACCACCTGGTAAGGTACCGTTCCATCATCAAAATGAATTGTTCCTATGATAAGATCATGACCCTTTTTATACAGTTTTACTGTTATTTCGGTATCTGCACCCACAGTTATGGTCTCTGTATATCCAGCACCTGTTCCATCGTCGTAATTGTCCTTTTCAACTCTAACGTTGTATGTTCCAGATTGCAGGGTGAATGTAGCTTTTCCCTGAGTGTCTGTTGTTTTTTCGAGGGATTCTACCTTTATTTTTGCTCCATCTATAGGAGTGTTTTCAACTGCATCTATCACTGTGAAGGTGAGATTATACTTACTCTTCAGAACAACATTGAACGTCTTATTACCTGTGACACTGATACTGCTGGTGTAGGTTGAAAATCCAGATTTTTCCACCTTCAGTGTATAACTGCCACTTTCAACATCTGTAAACACAGCCTTTCCATCTGAATCCGTAGTGTCTGTCATTCCAGGTCCTGAAGTGGGGGTGATCGTGACTTTTGCTCCTTCAACTGGATTGTTATCTCCATCTTTCACATATACGGTAACTGTATTCTTTTTTGTAGATGCAAGTGTCACCGGTATCGTTGTATTTCCAGTTATATCATATGTATCTGAGTAGGAAGTATAATCCTCCTTTATAACAGAAAGAGCGTATGTACCATTTGGTATATTTTCAAAGACAGCTTTTCCTTCTGAGTTTGTTGTCATGGTATTTGTACCGAGAGTTACAGTTGCTCCGGCTATTGGATCTCCTGTCGTTGATTTGACTATCACAGTCACAGTATTCTGTCCCGGAACATTTATTATCACTATCAGAGAATCTGAGAAATCGCTCACATTTCCTGCTTTATCGACAGCTCTCACCCTCCAGAAATAGGTGTCATTCTCTAAGCTTACTGTTGGTGTATAATATGTCACATAAAGATCTGTTATTGTTGTGGCATCTGTAAAATCGTTATTTGTGGCATACTGGAAAATATACTTTTCAACTCCTGAGCCTGAGTCCGTGGCTGCTGGCCATTCAAACTTTGGCGTATTGTCCTCAACAATACTTCCGTTCTGAGGACTCCATCCCGGCCCTATAGGTGGTATCTGAGGAGGTGTCTTATCGACTATAAAAGACCATACATCTGACCACTGACTTTCTATATCCTTTGAGTTTACACACTTTACCCTCCACTCATATTCACTTTCTTCCAAGGGAGATCCCACTGTGTAACTCGTATTTGTGTTTCCTATGAGTATTCTCTGTTCTGCATTGTCCCATGTCTGTGATGTTTTTTTGTACTGTAAAATATATGTGGAAGCATCTGCGACAGTCTGCCATGAAAATGTTGGAGTTGTATCTTTTATCGCAGAGTTGTCTGCAGGAGATAGAAGAACAGGTGGCTCAGGTGCAACAGCCCCTATTGTAAATTTGAAATAGTTGGAGTATGGATTATCATCCGCACAGACTCTCCAGTAGTATGTGCCATCTTCAAGATCGTAACTCATTGTATATGTAACAGTTGTTCCTCCTGTATTGAATCCTGATGTTATCGTGAATGTGCTGGCAGGCGGAAACGAAGAAGATGTTGATATCTGAAGAGTGTAGGAGGTTGCTCCTTCAACCTTTGTAAACTCGAATGTTGGTTTTGACTCTGTTATTTCAGCGTTGTTTGGTGGGGAGATCAGGTTGGGAATATTCTGGTTGACCTCAAGTTTGTAATATCCGGAGTATCCTGTGGAGAGATCTGTTTTCACTCTCCAGTAGTATACACCATTGGAAAGGCTTTCACTCAGCTCTAACTCATACTGTGTAGAGGTAATCGTTTTCTGGAGTATCGGGGCATCAAAGCTTGTATTCTGTGCTATCTGAAGCGTATATGAGGAAGCGTAGGGAACAGAACTCCACTGGAAGAGAGGTGTTGAGTCATTTGTCACTGAGTTATTTGCCGGGGAGATCAGATCTGGAACAGGAGAAACAGTGAAGCTCCTTATTGTAGAGGAAGGGCTTATATTCCCCGCATTGTCCACAGCATAGACCCTCCAGTAGTACGTATCCTCATTCAGCTGCTCGCTCGCTGTGATGGTATAGGATGTGTTTGTGAGGTTTGCTTTTGTTATTGTACCCGCCCCTATGAAACTATCATTTGGAGATACCTGAAGTGTATAACTCCTGATCCCTGAACCAGAATCAGATGAGGCATTCCACTTTAATGTTGGTCTGACATTGTTTATCACCGCTCCGTTTGCGGGTGAACTCAATGCTGGTGCTGATGGCCTCTGATTATCATAGATTATCGTGAACTGCTTTGCATCTGTGGAGTTGGCTGTATCCTTTGTAACGATCCTCATTATAGTTGTCTGTCCTGATGCGGTGAGGTTCTGGATCTTGGCATTTACCGTGATATTGAGGGTCTCCCCCACCTCTATTCTGTATCCAGCACTATTTGGTGTTCCAGTTGCGGAGAGATGATTACTGGCTATCGTAAAGTTCCAGTTCGGGGCTGTAACGCTCTGATAATAAAACTGTCTGTTACTGTCTCCTGTTGTATTCTCAAACTTTATCTCCTTTATGGGATCTCCAGAGGTATTGTAAATTGTCACAGAATAAGTTATATATCCTGTTGTATTGATTGCCTCAGGACTTACTGTGATATTGCTCAGATGTGTCGCATTTGAAAATGAGAAAGACATTAGGATTATTATTATGAGAAAAATAGATTTTTTATTCATTTTTATCCTCCTCCAGGATTTCAATAATTTTTTCAAGAAACTCCTGCCAGTTTTTAGCATGAAGTTTACCCTTGAGTTCTACTGCCTTAAAATACAGTTCATCCGGGATGTTTTTGAATGTTATGTTTTTCATCTCTTGCCACCTTTGCTTTATATACTGTATATGATAATAATAATGTTTATCCTTTAAATAGTTTTCGGTCGGCAACATTGATTATCAACGTTTACGAGAACTTTTATCGAACCTCTGGATCACTATATGAGCAGAAGTTTCCTCAACTCCTTTTATTGAGTTTATTTCATTGAGCGTTTCATCAAGTTTAGATTTGTTCACGCTCACTATGGCGTCTATCTCTCCTGTAACTCTGAATATTTCCGCATGATCTATCTCTTTCAGTTTTTCAAAGGCTTCTTTCCTCAGGTTTGGTTTTATTTTGATAAATATATATGATCTACCATCATTTTTCTCCAGAAAATTTACTGCCTCCTCTGTAAGATCTATAAAGTTTCTTCCAGTCCTGATAAATTTAAGCTCTTTCAGGACTCTGAGATGGTTATTTAAAGCCTGTCTTGTAATTCCCATCTCATTCGATATGATCTCCTGAGATTTCTCCACAGTGTATATGTCCACCTTTTTACTCTCATTGTACAGTTTCTTTAAAACTTCATACTCTCTCTTTGTCAACACTGTATCACCTTTTTCTTTTACATTGTAAAAGTATATACATGTCATTTTTAAACGTTTCGGGAGGTGTGTAAAGAGCCTCTTTTTAAAAATAAAATTCTATTGTATACCGAGTTTTTTACTCAGATTGTGTATCACCTCCTTTACCATGGCTTTCATGTCATAATCGGGCTTCCATCCCCACTCCCTTTTAGCAGCTGAATCGTCAAGACTTTTTGGCCATGAATCTGCAGTTTTCCATCTGTATTCAATTTCAAAATCCACATATTTTTTCTTAAATATTCTACCAGCTCCGAATCTATCTGGCCTGTAGCACCTATAACAAGGATTTTTTCCATAGTTATCACCTCCTAAGGTTATAATAGTAATAGAAATCCAAAAATCTTATCTTAAGATACCTATGCCTGTATCAGGCTAAGACGTGGCGCAGGCCATCTCCTTAGAAGGAGTTAAAATTTCTTCAGTTTTTTCCTTCTTCCCACAAAAAATCTCAGAATATTTCTCTCAATGAAAAATAAATCTGTAAGAGTATCCTCAAATTTTTCTATCGGATATTTTAATTTATCCTCCAACTTTACCCATGGCTCTGGGATACTTATAAGCCATAAACATGATGGTACCATATCATTCATTATCGCTGATGAATACCCTCTGAGTACAAAAAACTTTCTGTCTAAGTTCCAAGTTTTAGGTGTATCTGTAATTTTCAAAAAAAATTAAAGCTCATTCAGAACTTCGTTCAAAATTTTCAATGCTTTCAGAAGTTCGTTATTTGCATAGATCGAGTTACCTGTTCTGTTTGCATTATCTATATGTGTCTGTGCTTCGTCCAAGAGATTTTGAATATCCTCAGGGACAGAATCTGGAAGTTTGTTCTGAATCTCAGAGAGGAGATCGTTCACTTCCTTCAGATGATAGTGAGCCACAGGCCAGAACTCCGCTACCGGATTTAGCTGCTCCTCCCCTCTTGGCTTCCATGCCCCATAGATATCTGTATCTGTTTCATTTCCCTCTATCCAGTACACAAGAGTACCAAAAACTGTATCGATCATTTTTATATTGAATTTAAGTGTATCTTTATCTTCACTGACTGCATATTCTTTTCCTGCCTTAAAATCATAGAAATACACATCTCCTATGTATATACCCATTGGAAAATCTGGAGGGGTATAACCATAAGTATATGCATTTCTGCGATCTCCCCATAGATATAACACATCTTCTTCTGTATAGTAACCTGCAACAGGAATCCTGAACAAGCATGGATCTATGGCATCTGTAACTTTGAACTCCTTCCCGTTAGGCAGATGTTTTCCATAAATCTCCCATGCATCTGCTCCTCCATCAGACCAGTTACCGGGAGTTCCATCAGGATCAGCTCTGTTGTCATCCCAGAAAACAAGATCCCCCGTTAGCCATGGGGATGTCTGAGTATTCACTGCTGTACATACTGGAAATTCTGTTCCATCAGCAATAGAATATCCATAAATATCCGGCGTTGTTTAAATCTTTTTTTCAATTGCCGTGGAATCATTAGATAAAGGATATTCATCCCCCTATGGTCATGTGGTGATGAGAAAATTTAGTGCCAGAGACCATTCATGAAAACATTTTTAAACTCTCTCCGTAAGATTTAAAATGCATTATATTTTGGAGGAAA
This sequence comes from Methanomicrobia archaeon, assembly GCA_021159325.1. GTDB lineage: Archaea > Methanobacteriota_B > Thermococci > Methanofastidiosales > B48-G16 > B48-G16. Next base: position 9,421 of record JAGGSA010000119.1, read on the forward strand.
AGAAATGAAAATAGAAGAATTAGGTCCGAGAAGTAGAGAAGTAGAAACAATTTTTAAAGTTGTTTCCCTTGGAGAAGAAAAAGAAGTAGTTTCCAGAATGGATGGATCCTCCCATAAACTGGTGGAGGCTCTTGTTGGAGATGAGACAGGAACGGTCATAATGACTCTCTGGGACGATGATGTAAACACAGTGAAAAAAGGAAAAACATATAAACTGGAAAACGGATACACAAGCCTGTTTAAAGGATCTGTGAGATTGAATTCTGGTAGATATGGAAAAATAGAGGAAGTAGATGAAGAAATAGAGGTTAATTCTGATAATAACATATCAGAAAAGGAATTCAGAAGAGAATACAGAAGGAGATACTGAAACATTCAAGTTTAAATGATTTTCAATGTCTGAAGAAAACAGTAATCTTTTTAAATGGAGGGAAACATAAGAAATTTAAAGAACAGAAATGAGAATTCGCTTCTGCAATTCTGTTTTTGTTCTTAAAAAGTTCAGAGTGCAAACTCTGAGGAGATGAAAAAAATGAAAGGAATAGTAAAATGGTATAATTCCAGAAAAGGATATGGATTTATTGGTGGAGATGACGGAGTAGATGTCTTCGTTCACCGAACATCCATACCTGCAGGAACCTTCCTCAATGAGGGAGATAAAGTTGAATTTGAGGTAGAAGATTCGGAAAAAGGGCCAAAGGCCGTTAACGTGAAGAAGTTATAAGACCTGGGGGTTTTACTTCTTTAGCTTTTTACTTCTTTTTTATTATTTTTAGTTACCGCTGGATCTCTTCTCTTCTGTATCTCTGCTCCATAAAATCTACAAAGAGAGAGAAAGTTGCTGGGATAAGGTAAATCCAGTTCACGATCTTACCTCTTTAACTCAGGAAGTATATTATTCAGATACGTACATCTCTGTTCCTCCTCGGTATACGTCATAGTTTCATAGCAGAAATGATTTAAATATTTTATCATTAACCCAAAAAATATATACCCCGAGAAGAAAAGAAGGATCAATGAAACATCAGTCCTTCCTCACTCCACGATGCAAAATATTTGTGGATATATACAAGTCCACAGATATAAACAGGGAAAAATGTGTTGTCTGTAAGGGTAGATTGTTCTGCGGGCTTTCAAAATGTCCTATTCTTGCACAGATAAAGGTGCAGAAGAGAGTGAGTCTTGATCGCGAGTTTTTTGGACCTTCGCCTTCTTTGTTCGTCGGCTGGAAAAACTATCCTTATGTTTATTACGGACCTCTTTCCCTCCCCTTTGAAGATAACGCAGAGATTTATGATAATCCTAAACTGTGGTATGGAGAAGGTTTTGAAGAGATAATCAACTACAGATCTTCTCTCATAAGATCGATGGAAAGAGTAAGGGTGGATAGAGAAAACAGAATTGTGGAAGATGTTCAGGAGATCGTCCTTTCAGAGAAGCCAGTGGACATAGAGGTAAAACTCAGGAAAAAACCTAAATTCAGGATATTATTTTCCGCAGTATCACAACCGATGGGACCTCTCGGAAAGATAGAGGAGTTAAAGATCACCGAGAATCCGAAAATACCGAAAAAAATAGATAAAGTTGTGAACGATGAGATAAAAGCAGAAAATGCTCTTGATATCCTCTATAAAGAAGGATATGATGTGTACTCTCTCACAAGATTTCTCAGTTCAGGTGCATTGGGGATAGAAAAGAAGATAGTTCCAACGAGATGGAGTATTACAGCTGTGGATGACATTATCGGAAAAAAACTGATCTCAGAGATAAAAGATTTCAAAATCATAGATAAATACATCGTTCTCAGCAATTCTTATCTTGGAAACCATTTTGAAATCCTTCTTATCCCCAAAAAATGGGAGTTTGAAATACTGGAGGCATGGATACCTAATACATTCTGGACCATGGGTGCGAAGACAATAAATATAACATCTGAGTATGAAACTTACTTCGGGAGAAAAGAGTATGCGATCAAACAGGGAGGAGGCTACTATGCGATAAGACTTGCTGTTTTAGAGAGGCTTAAAGAGTTGAAAAGACAGGCCTGTGCATTAGTTTTCCGAGAAGTAACTCCAGATTACTTTCTACCTGTGGGAGTCTGGGAATGCAGAGAAAATGTAAGAAATGCTGAAATAAATAGTTTTGATACCATGAATGAAGCTCTGAGTTATATAAGATCCAGATTGACCACAGATTTCGATCTCTGGAAGAAAAAGAGTGTTATTCTGAATCAGAAAACATTAGAAAGCTTTTTTTAATATGAATCCTATATCCTCACCACACTCTTTTTTATCGATCATCTTAAATATTCTAAGAGCATTGATTAAATCTTCTTTATATGTTTTTTTAAGAGTCGTTAAAACAAAGATTCCTCCGTTTTTTAATACTCTGTAAGCTTCAGAGATCATTTTATAGGAAGGTAAGTTCTGAAGTACTGTAAACGAGAAAACAAAATCAAAGACACAGCTTTTAAAAGGTAAAAACTCACAGTCTCCAAGTATTTTTTTGGCGAAGCCTCCTTTTTTTAGCATTTCAAGAGATATATCCATCCCTGTATAATTTTCATATTTCAAAAAGTCATACAGAAGTCCAGTACCACACCCAATATCCAGTATTTTTCCTTTTACTGGGAAATCTATCATCTTTTTATACTTATCTTCCTGTATCTCCCTGTATCTCTTGTTATAGAAAGGAGCAGTTTTATCATATTTATTTGCTATATCTTTCATTGTGATCATCGTATTTTTAATTTTTTAAATTTCAAAAATATTTCTTTCAGGAAATTCTTCTCTTCAAAGTTCAGAACAAATGTTATATAGAAGATAACAAAAATAACAAAAGTGGATAAAAATACCAAGATCTCAGATGGCAGGAGGGAGATGTACGGAAATAAGAAGATCGTTATTCCTGCAGATAAGGATAAAGAAAGTATTCTTGTTTTGTATTTATCTGTCCATTCTATACCATGTTTTGAGGCATAGAAAAATACTATGAAAAGAAAAAATGATAAAAATTTTATATGTCTAAATAAAAGAATAAAAAAATAGAAAGATACGAACAAAAACGATATTAAAATAAAA
>JAGGSA010000113.1 GCA_021159325.1 Methanomicrobia archaeon
AAAAGGTTTATATATTATGCTTCACATTTTTTATCATGTTCAATGCTAAACTTGAGGCAAGATTATGGAGAGATATTGTTAACACCGTGAGCAGCATAATAGAGGAGGCTCCCTTTGATGTGAAGGAACAGGGGATGTACATGAGAGCAATGGATCCCTCACATATCTCAATGCTGGATATCGAGATCCCGAAGGAGATGTTTGAGGAGTACTCCATAGATAAGGAGATGTTTCTCGGAGTAAATATGGATGAGATGAAAAAAATAATCTACAGGGCAAAGCCTACAGATGTCCTGATAATAAATGCAGAGGAATCAAGAATATATCTGACATTTGTCGGTGATTCAAAGAGAAAATTCGGGCTTCCACTTATTGATGTCCTTGAAAAGAGGACAAAACTTCCGGAGATTCCCTTTACTGCAACAATAAAATTGAGCTCTGAGATCTTTCAGGATGGGATCAAGGATGCTTCTGTTGTTGCAGATCACATTACATTCGAAGCAAGGAAAGATGCTTTTTACATAAGGGCTCAGGGAGATACCAGTGATATAGAGACAGTTAACGAAAAAGATTCCTTAATAGAGTACGATCTTAAAGAGGAGGCAAGAGCCACATTCAATCTCAGTTACCTTTCAGATATATCAAAATCCATATATGGAGAGATGACGATAAAACTTGGCACAGATGTTCCACTGATGCTTGAGTTTGAGATAGATAAAGCAAAGGTGAAGTTTATCCTTGCTCCGAGAGTTGAAAGAGAATGATTGAGGAGATACTGAGGAAAGAAAGAGAAGAGATAAAATTACAGAAACTTCCTCCGAATTTTTACTCTGAAAGCATGGAGTATATAAAGAAATTAAAAAATGATATAAATCAAAAGGAAGGATTTGAAAAAAAGCTTCTGCAGAGAGAGTTAAAATCCTTTAAAGCAATGTTTTCAGAACTTATCGATCTCAGAATAAATAAGGTGATAGACCTCAGAGATCAGAACTTCACACCAGATGAGGAAAAGGTTTTTAAGGAGATTTCCGAGTTAATAAAAAAGTATAAAAAAACTTTATCTGAAGAAACTGTACCGAGAACATTAAAGGTTAAACTTGAAAAGGATCTTCCCGTGATAATAGGACCAGATCTTAAGACCTATGGACCTTTCAGAAAGGATGAAGAAGTGGAGTTGCCAGTGGAAATGGGGATCCTGTTGATAAAGAACAGAATAGGAATAAAAGGTGAATAAAATGAAAGTGCCAAAAACAATGAGAATTTACTGTCCTTACTGCAAGAAACATACAGAACATACCATAAAGATACAGAAAGCACGAAAAAGAGGAGAGTTAAAACAGGGACAGAGGAGATTTAGAAGAAAAACAAAAGGATACAGGGGATATCCAAGACCCAAACCCAGGGGTGAAAAATCAACGAGAAGATATGATGTAAGGTATATCTGCAATGTCTGTAAAAAAATGCATACAAGACCAGGTTTCAGAATAAAAAAATTTGAGATAGCGTGATAATCATGATAGTCAAGCCAAGATCCAGGTTTATTAAGATAAAGTGTCAGGACTGTGGAAATGAACAGATAGTCTTTAATAAGCCTGCAACGACTGTGAGATGTCTGATCTGTGGCAAAACCCTGATAGAAACAAGAGGAGGCTTGGGAAAGATAAACGGAAAGATACTGGAGGAGCTGGAATAAGATGGAGGAATATCCTGAAGAGGGAGAGTTCGTAATAGGAACAATTGTGGAGATACATCCTTACGGAGTTACCGTAAGACTTGATGAGTATGAGAAAAAAGGGATGATCCCCATAAGGGAGATCTCCTCCGGATGGGTAAAGAATATAAGAACGCATGTCAAGATGGGCCAGAAGATCGTTGCAAAAGTTATGAAAGTTGAGCCTTCAAAAAGATATATCAGCCTTTCACTGAGGAGAGTAAGTGAACAGCAGAAAAAAAGAACAATAAAGCAACACAAACAGGAAAAAAAAGGAAGAAAACTACTCGAGTACTTTGCTGAAAAAAATAATATTCCCATGAATGAGATCATTGAAAAGATACAGAAACCTCTTATAGAGGAATATGAGTACCTCTTTGAGGCATTTGAAGATGCCCTTTTAAATGGAAAAGATGTCTTCAGAGGTAAAATCCCGGATGAGTATATTGATGATCTTTATGATCTCATCTGTTCAACCTTTGAGATCCAGAAAGTGGAGATAAAAGCCACTCTTGCCATAGAGTGTTACGAACCTAACGGTGTGGAGGTAATAAAAGAAGCGTTAAAAACAGATAACCCTGATATAGAGATCAGACTTTTAGGATCACCCAAGTATTCTGTACGGATAAAAAGTCCTGATTACAAAACAGCAGAGGCTATGCTTGAGGAGTACTCGGAAAAGGTATCAAAGTATATGCATGATCATGATGGTAAGGTAGAGTTCATGAGGGTCAAAAAATGAAGATAAGAAAATGTATCTCATGTGGAAGATATACATTCAGAGAGGAGTGTCCGGAGTGTCACTCCCAGACGTATTATCCTAAACCCCCAAGATTTTCATTAACAGATAAATATGGAAAATACAGAAGGAAACTAAAACTGGTGAAGTTATATGGAGACAAAGATCATTGAATTTGAAAAAATAGATCTGAAAAATCCGATTTTGATAGAAGGTCTTCCAGGTATAGGATTAATAGGAAAGATAGCTGTAGAATATCTCATTTCAGAATTAAAGGCGAAGAAATTTGCTGAATTATACTCTCCACATTTTCCACATCAGGTGATTATAGAGAAAGATTCCAGTTTGAGGCTCTTGAGATATGAGTTTTATTACCATAAAGGAAAGAAAGATCTTATAATACTCACAGGGGATATTCAGGTCCCTCCTACGGATTCCTATGGACATTATGAAGTTGTTAAAAAAATACTTGATTTCTCGGAGAAATATGGTGTAAAGGAGATCTATACCTTAGGAGGATACTCCACAGGGGGAAAAAGAGTTAAAGAGCCGAAAGTTCTGGCATCAGGAACAGATCAGAAAATAATAAAGAGATTCTCAGGAATAGATCCCAGCATGATCTTCAGAGAGGATATAGGAGCTGCAATAGTCGGTGCTTCGGGTCTTCTTCTTGCCTTAGGAAAGCTAAGAAACTTTACAGGTCTATGTCTTCTTGGAGAATCCTCTGGGTTCGTGATCGAACCCAAAGCAGCAAGATCAGTGCTTCACTCTCTCACAAAGATTTTGGAGATCGATATTAGTCTGGAGGGTCTTGAGAAGAAAATAAAGGAAAATGAAGAGATTATAGGAAAACTTCAGAAATTTCAGGAAAAAGTAATAGAAGAAGAGATAAACAGAGAGAAAGAAAGGGAGATGGAGTATATAAGATGAAAATTGCAGTGGATTTTCATTTACATTCAAAGTACTCAGGAGCAACATCATCCAAAATGGAGATCCCTGTGATCTCTAAGGAAGCAAAACTTAAAGGCTTGGATTTTGTTGGGACATCGGATGTTTTTCATCCTCTGTGGGTTTCACATCTGAAAAAAAATCTGAAAGAGATAGAAGAGGGTACATTTGAAAGGAAAGATGTTAGATTTATCATCACCGTGGAAGTGGAGGACAACAAAAGAGTTCATCATCTCATTATCCTTCCTTCTTTTTCAAAGGTGAGAGAACTGTATGAGGAGTTCAAAAAATACTCTGCTGATATTGACAGAGATGGAAGATGCCATCTGAATCTTGAGGGAAATGAGATAGTTGAGAAAGTTAAATCTGCAGAAGGCTTAATAGGGCCTGCACACGCTTTCACGCCATGGACCTCTGTATATGCGGAATACGACTCTCTGAGAGATTGCTATAAGGAGTATTTTGATAAGGTTGATTTTCTGGAGCTCGGATTGTCTGCCGATACAGATTTAGCTGATTATATATCAGAACTGAAAAATCTTACATTTATGAGTAACAGTGATGCTCATTCTCCATGGCCTCACAGGCTTGGGAGAGAGTTCAATATCCTGGATGTAGAGGAGAAAACTTACTCAGATATAGTAAAGGCGATAAAGAGAGAGAATGGAAGAAAATTTGTCATGAATGTCGGTCTCAATCCGAGACTCGGAAAGTATCATAAAACTGCATGTATAAAATGTTTTAAGATATACTCTCTGGAAGAAGCTGTAAAAAGAAAATGGAGATGTGAATGTGGGGGGAGGATAAAGAAAGGAGTGTATGATAGAATTATGGAGCTAAAGGATCAGGAAATCAATCATCCAGAACACAGACCCCCGTATGTAAGAATAGCCCCTTTAGCGGAGATAATAGCACTGAAAAAGGGATGTAAAGTTTTTACAAAAAGGAACACAGAAACTTATGAAAAATTTTTAAAAAAATTCAAAAATGAGATAAATATCCTGGTGAATGCTGATTATGAAGATTTAAAAGAGATAGATAAAGAGATAGCTGATTTAATTTTGAATTATAGGGAGGGAAAAATAGATATAACTCCCGGAGGTGGAGGACGTTACGGAAGTCTAAATCTGAAAAATAAAGGTCTTGATGAATGGATCACTTAGCTGCTGAGACTATCTTTATGATGTCTCCATTTTTGAGCTGATAATCCTCAGCTATCCTCATTTTGGTCCTTGCATTTACTGCATAGATGAAACTTTTACCTATCTCTGTGTGAATCTTATAAGCAAGATCCTTAGGCGTTGAACCTTTTTTCATCAGATATGCATCTGGAAGAACATTCCCCTTCTTATCTGTGAAATGAGTTTCATCCTCCACAGGATAAACTACTATCCTCTCAAGAACATCAAAAATAGCATAGTTAAGGCACTGAACAACGCCTGTGCTTCCATACTCTTTCATAACATTTTTTATTATATCAAGAGCATGCTTCTGTTTCTCTGTTAATTTATCTGATTTTATTGTGAAATCACCCGATCCAGGTATATAATCCACAAAATCCTTTGCTTTTCTCAAGATCAGCTCAGCTTCTGCACTTGTAGGAACGACCTTATGTCCACTCTCCTTAAGCCTTTCAATATTTTCCTTTGGAGCTATATCCATCTTGTTAGCCGCTATAACTATGGGTTTTGTTACCTTTCTCAGCACTGTGGAGAACTCTCTCAGTTCTTCATCTTTCCATGTATCGGGTCTTTCAGGATCGAGGTTACATTTTTTAAGAGCCAAATGAAGATCCTCCTCTTTTATCTCCAGCCCTGAAAAATGTTCTGCCACCACTTTTACAAAATCCTCATTCTGAAGATGTATTCTCTTTGAAAACTTCTTCCAGTTTTTATGAAGTATATTAAAAAACCATGAGTCTATCTCATTCTCAAGGAACTTTATATCCTCAAGAGGATCATGCGTTCCTATTTTACATGATCTTCCTTCCTCATCTGTACTCCCGGAAGCATCCACAACATGTATAAGAACTTTTGCTCTGCTGATATCATCCAGAAACTTATTTCCAAGCCCTCTCCCTTCAGATGCTCCAGGCACAAGTCCTGCAACATCTATGATCTTTACCGGGATGAGCCTTGTACCGTTCATGCACTGAGAATTCTGAGGATTGCATTTCAGATTTAACTCTTTACACGGGCATTGAGACGTAACATAAGCCACTCCTATATTTGAATCGATAGTTGTGAACGGATAATTTGCGATCTCCGCATGACCCATTGTACACGCATTGAAAAAGGTGGATTTCCCCACATTCGGCTTTCCTACTATACCTACTTCCATATCTCCTATCTTTTTCTGACTAATAAAAAGTTTTTGTGATGGAGTACAAGTAATTCTATCATGTTGGTATTGGAGATTATTCAGATCCTGAAGTTCCTGTGAGATGCACATTAAATATTTTACAAGTACCACTGAGCTTCATCTTCCCTTTATAATATCTCTCGGGGATCTGTACTCGCTTTCTATTTTCTCAATCTCCTTCTCAAATACAACTTTCTGTTTCACAACTGAAAACTTATACATTTTATCTCCGATATTCTCTGCATTTACCTCCACTGTATTGTTGTAATTGAATTTTATATGACAGTCAAAGAGATACTTCAGTCTCTCTATCACATGACGAGTTTCATATGTCTCTGTCAGGGATAATGCAGTTTTTATATTCATTTTTGTGATTTTTTTCAGATATTTTTCAAAAAACATGAAGAAATTTGTTGTAAAGGATAAGTGTGTCATGGAATCAAAGATTATAAACTCTATATTTTTTAATTCTAATCCAGCCTGAAGAATATCAAGGGGTAAAAAGAAAAGCTCACCTCTCTCAGGAACCTCGATCAGGAATAAATTTGAGTATCTGCTAATATCCCTCTTAAGCAAAAGCTCTGTTTTTTTGATTTTGTATATATTCTTTGAGATGTAAACACATTTTTTCCCAGTTTCTATGGAATTAAGGATTAACTGTTTGGTAAACACAGATTTTCCAACTGTCTGTGGACCAAAAATCAGGATGTTCTGATTTTCAAGAATTTTTTCAGTAATATCTTCCTCCCGAAGTTCCATTTTTACTAATTTTCCAGTTCTATACTCGTTAACTATTTTATCTGCAGTCTTTTCTATTTCCTCCTGTGAGAGCTTTAATCTTTTCATGAGCTCCTCTCTTTTCAGAGCCATGTAAGAATTAGGTTTCAGATTATTTAAAATTTTCTAAAAACTGCTCACATCTGCAAAATATGAGAGTGTTTTTCCCATATTGCCTTTGGTATATCAACAAAATTTTTGATATACTTTATTATAATTGAATCATTTGTTGCAGTTAGGATCTGGAGCTTTTTAAGAGTGTAATCAACATTTTTAACAGCCGTGGCATCTCCTTTCAGACGATACTCATCAATATATTTCCTCACGAGGGAGCATAACTCCCCACTTCTGCTTATCTGTGCATCGAAAAAAAATAAAACCTTTTCTGGAGGATATTTACTCAATAGAGAGAATATCTCATTCAATGCCTCATTACTCCTATCAGTAAACTTATATTTCCTGAATATGCCTCTTGTATCCCTCACAACTCCATCAAAACATAAAAAAGCTTTATTCTCAAGTACAGATTCTGTGGTAATGAGAACATTATATCCATCTATAGCTAAGGATCTGTTCTTTATATCTTTTATTTCCAATTTTTTTCTTTTTATCTCCTTAATCTCTTTTTCTGAGAAAACAATCCTCATAATCCTGTATCTTTCTTTTTTACTGAGTTTATAGTGATCACTAACAAACTTTACTGCCAGTTCTTTTTTATATCCTCTGTTTAAAAGGTAATAGAGATCTTTCATGGCCTTCATAAAAGGGATGCTATCAAGAAACCAAGAATACCGAGGGAAGCAAAGGGCATGGCAGGAACTCCCTCTCTATTATAGAACTTTGTGACAAGTAAAAGTCCGATCAGAGAGAAAAGTGATGTGAGAAGGGAGTAGATGAGATCATAGTTGTAATAAACAGATATGACCAACAAATTGGGAAATATGATATCTGCAGCTCCAATCACGATCGTTTCTTCTCCCAACTTTGCTCTGAAAACCTGGCTTCCTCCCTTTTCCATAACATCATCAGCCAAGGTGATCATATGTTTCGTTTTTTTAACAGAGATGATATCATAAAGAGAGAGCAGGATCATCAGGATTGATATTATGAGAGGTTTCAGCGATGTACCCAAAAAGGAGACGACACCCACAGAGAGGATGATGGTGCAGTAATTGAGAATGTACCATTTTCTGAGTTTATACCTGATAAATACAACTATCAGTGAGAGGATTATGGAAGGGTATATTCCTATGAAAAACGCAAAAACATAGTAATTCATAAAGAATAATCCAAAATAATCCACAAAATAATATAAAAACCTGCTCAGATTCAGTTTTACCAGCAACAGAACAAACCCGGAGGCTATCAGTATGGTGAAGAAAAGATAGAAGGAAGTGGAGGGATTTGATCCTCCTTCTATGATGATTATATTTTTTTTAAGAAATTTCTGTGTTACAAGAATCCCGAAAAACTGTACAGTAAGAAAATTAAATATTATGAAAACCTTATCCTTCATTCCTGCACCTTTACATTGAAATCTCTTTTCAGAGCCTCTATTATATCTTTCTCCGTCTCAAGAATCTCTTCCCTGAGCTGATCGTTTTTTGTCTCAAGGTTTCTGATCTTTTCATTCTCTTTTGTAATCTCAGATTCCAGATTATCTATCTCTCTTTTCAACAGATCGTTCTTAGTTTCTTTTTTTTCTATTACAAAAGAATCAACTTTTTCTTTATACTCCGTATATTCCCTCTTTTTCTCCTCCAAGTTACCATTCAGAATATACTTTACAAGTTTCATTATTTTTTCTCTTTTATGCGGATTGCTTTCTATCTTTTCAATGTTGGATATGGATTCATGGAAAACAGTTAGTTCTGAATCGTTCAGAAATGTTTTTACAGGGAATTCAATATATTCCTGGATCTGCTTTTTTAATTTTTTATCAGTTACGATTTTTTCCAGTTTTCTCATTTCTCTCTTTAAAGGTGCAATTTTGTTGTAAATTTCATTTTCTATCTTTTTAAATTGCTTTTTTAGCTCTTCATACTCCTCTAACTTTTCTCTTTCATCTTTCATTCTTTTCTGCATTTCCAGAAGTTCTTTTTTCTTACTTTCTATCTCTTTTTTCTTCTTTTCTATATCTTTTTTTATTTTTTCAGTTTTTATTTTGTTCTCCTTTATTTCTTTTTTTCTTGATTCGTTCTCTAAAATAGTCCTTCTTAAATTTTCTATCTTCACAAAATCAGGATTTTTCAATAAATTTCCAAGTTTTTCAATGTTTTCTCCAAGATCTTTTAAAAATTTGGTGAACAGCCTCATTTCTTTTTCGTAGACTATCATAAGATATCTGCCATGCATTCCCACGTATTTCTGAATCGAAGCTAAGATCTCCATGAGATTCTCGTACTGTTCTTTTAAAGAATCTATATCCTCATACTCTGTATTTATCTTTTCCACTGTCAGGAGAATGCTATTAATAAACTTATCCTGACTGCTCAGTGCAATTTTGTATATTTTTTTGAATATTCTTTCATCGGGACTCAAAAATTTGAATTCATTAAGAAAATTTTTGATTCTTTGCTTACTTTCCTCTATTTTCCCCATGTATTTTTTTGAATCTCTCAGTATCTTCTCTATCTCAGAGTCATATCTCCTTTTAATCCAGTTTTCTATCTCTTCTTTTTTCACTTTTTCCTGTGACCTGAAAAGCATATAAACCCTCAATTAATTATGAGGAGTAACCTATTTAAATGTTGGTAACTTACTATAGATAGAACAAATCAGGAGGAAAGAAGTTGACTGTTGTAGAAATAGCGGTTCAGGAAGATCTGGATGAGTTAGTAGAGATGGATGCCAAGATATTCAAAGAAAAAAGAATATCTCCGTGGCTGTTAAGAATTTTGTTAAGATACGGGAAGGTATACGTTATGAAAAAGGAAGATGAAATAATAGGCTCTGCTTACTGTATTACAGAATGGGAAAATGAAAAAAAACCAGAAAAAAATGTTTATCTTTTAAGATTTTTCATAAAAGAGGAGGAAAGGCACAAAGGACATGGAACTTTTCTGATAGGAGAGATTCTCAAGTATCTTAAACAGGAAAAATTTCTAAGAGTAAAGACTGCAGTGGATCCCAGAAATATACCAGCTATACAGATTCTCTGCAATCATTACGGGTTTAATGGACTCAAGTTCCTTCCCAATGAAGAAGGGAAGGGAGAACACAGATTGTATCTGGATCTGAGTCTCGATAGAATGACATTTCGGCGTGGGAAGGAAAAAAGATTTTATATCAAGACAGGAAAGACAGATGTTATCTCAGCCGGAAGAATGATTGCAAATCCGGAGGCGCCTGCAGAGATAACAAAGCTGATCAAAGGGCATTACATTTGCAGAGGTGCGATAAGATTGAGAGGAAAAGATTATCTTTATTTCACAAGGGACGCCACCTACATATAAATAGTACCGTAACACTTTTAAAAGATATGGGAGAAGGAAAAATCATGAAAAAGTTAGCGATCATTCCTGTGCTCCTGATGCTCAGTATAGCGTATGCAGATAATGTAAAGATCTCGTTTAATTATGAAAAAATAGTCGAACCAAATGATACGGTGGAGATCGATCTGAAGATTCAGAATACAGCAGATACATATCTCCAGGAATGTAAAGCTCTTGTTGATGTGAGTCTCCTCGGAGACGAGATTCAGTATTTCACGATAGTATCTGAACCTGAGTGGAGTGATAAGATAAATCCCGGGGTATCTGTAAATGGAAAATTGAAGATAAAGATCAGTTCAGATGCGACAGATGTGAACCTGAAGATACCGATTATAATATCCGGTGAGATCGGAGGAGGATGCAAGGGAGAAGGAGGATGTATACCTTTCATGGATGGACCTTTCTATATCGAAATATCTATCAAAAATAGGGGAATCGAGGCTTTTAATTATGCGGAGTCTCTGTACAATGAAAAAAAATATGAGGAGGCCATGAGGAAATATGAAGAAGCAAAGAACTACTTTTTAAAATATTCAGATGATAAAAATGCAAAAAAATGCATAATAAAGTCAAAATACTGTGAGGGCAATCTGAAACTGAGTTCAGGAATATCATACTTCAATGATGGAGATTTAGAAAATGCAAAAAAAGAGTTCGAAGATGCAAAATCCATATTCGAAACGGTAAATGATGATGATATGATAGAACTCTGCAATGAATGGATCGATAAATGCACAGAAAAGGAAACTGTAACTCCCACTGAGCCACCTGTAACAGTAACATCCTCTCCAACGATAACATCCCCTTCAGCAACTACACCATCCCCCTCACCCTCTTCTACATTTCCAGGTCACGGAAAAACAGTTTTTGCAATTCCAATAATAGCTGCGATAATCCTCATCCTCATAGCCACAATAAAGATAAAAAAATAAATTATCTCTGTTTTGGCAGGAAAGGATAAAGCCATGAGGAAAAAGCTGTTGGGTTTCTCGTCTGAATCATCACCTTTCCATTTCCCCAGAGTCTGGCAACCAAACCTTCACCACTGAGAAATGTGGATTTCAGACCTCCAGCTCTCTTTATCGTGTAATCTATTCCGCTTTCAAATGCAACAAGATGTCCTGTGTCAACAACAAACTCATTTCCCCTTAACTCAAATACAGAGATAGCACCAAATGCAGATAAGAAAAGATCTCCATAGCCTTCAAGCTTGAGAAAAAAGAGCCCTTCTCTTGAAATAAATCCCTTAAGTCCCTGGAACTTAGTGTCGATTCCTATTGTTGGAGAAGAAGCAATATAAGCTCCTCCCTGAGCAAACCAGCTTTCATTGTTCAGATAAATATGTACAATATCCCCGGGGTATCCCGGTGCAAATGCAACCTCTCCCTTTCCCTCTGTACATCTGAATGTATTCATAAAGAGAGACTCTCCTCCCAGAACTTTTCTTTTCAATCCACTGAACAATCCACCCTTTATCTCTGTCTTCAGTTCAATGTTGGATGTCATATAAACCATGGCCCCGGCTTCTCCGATGATCTCCTCTCCAGCATTGAGATACGTTTTCAGGAGGGTATATGCAGGTCTGTGTTCCACTTCATAGGATATTCCTCTCTGCTCCACAAGTCTTTTTCCACATTTTCTACAGAATTTACTGGTATCTGGATTTTCAGCACCACAATATGGACATTTCATAATCCCACCTTTGCACCACAGTTTGGACAAAATTCTGCATCCTCAGGAAGTTTATATCCACAGTTCGGGCATATTCTTGAGGGTTTTTCTCCTTCCAGCTCAACTTCTATGCCTCCAACAAGACCAGCAGCTAAATTGTAAAGAAATACATAGATCATGGAAATTATAGCTGAAAGTATCGCCCAGAGGATCCCTCCCACCACACCTATTATCACTCCGAAAGCCACTCCTTTTCTAAAAGCGATGGTGAACCCGCTAATGCTATTACCATAAGGTACAAATCCTGCACCTGTGAGTGCTCCGAGAATTACTCCCAGAACTATACCTACTACAAGACCTATCGTCAGTACCAGCTTAAAAACTGAAAAATACCCTATTTTTTTCATCTCATACTCCATTTAATCTCCTCCTGTTGTTTTTCTATATAAGTTTTAAGAACGAAGTTTTTATTCTTTTCGGTTGATAAAAGAAAAAGCTAAAATATATATTTTTTAAATAAAAAACAGTATAAAATAATGTATTT
>JAGGSA010000054.1 GCA_021159325.1 Methanomicrobia archaeon
AATAGAAGAATATATAGTTTTTCCTGTTCTTAAGGATCACCTGTAGAGCTAAACATGGCACTTAACTTAGCAGTACTCTCCTGACCAAAAGCTTTATAAATGCTCAAGTAAAGTATACTTTACATAAAGTAAAACATATTTTACAGAAGGGTGATACCATGTTCAGGAATAAGTGGAGAAAAATAACGGTTGGAATATGGAGTGTATGTATTCCTATTGCCCTTATAGGTGGAGCGATAGATGAAAAAATTCTTATTATAATTGGAATTGCAGGCGCCACTGCAGGACTGATTCTCCTAAAACTCTTAGGGAGGTGAAAAAATGGACAGAAAAACATACACAATCTGTGGGATAATTATAGTTATGTGTTTGGGGGCAGTAATAGGCTGGAGTGTAGAAGTTGGAAATCCCATTTTATTAATACCAGCATTTATTATGAGTATCTCCTTACTGTATCTGTGCAAAGGCAGAGTCAAAGAAGTGATTGAGGATGAAAGAACATACAAAATAAGTGAAAGAGCATCAAAAAAGACCTTGGAAATCTTCATGACTGTTACAGCTATCACCAGTGGTATTTTGATAGCTTCCAGAGACAGATACCCGGAACTCAAAAATCTTGGGTTTACATTGGCATACTTAACCTGTGGTCTTCTTATAATGTATCTTCTCTTTTACGGATACTATGCAAAAAAATACGGGGATTAAATGAAGAATAAACTTAAAGTTTACAGGGCAATACACAGTATAACACAGGAAGAACTCGCAGAAAAACTTAATGTTACAAGGCAGACGATAATATCAATAGAAAATGGAAAATATGACCCTTCTCTTAGATTGGCTTTTAAAATAGCAGCATTCTTTGGAGTAAAGATCGAGGACATATTTTTTTATGAAGAGAAAGAAAAAACTTTTATAACATGAAAAACGACTACAGAATATGAAGATCGAAAAAGATCCCTACACCGCTTTATACCCTAATCCCATAGCCCTGATCACATGTGATGATAATATAATAACGATTGCATGGATCAGCACAGCATGTTATGATCCTCCTATGCTCTGTTTCGCTGTGAATCATGAGAGATATTCCTATGAACTGATAAAAAAATCAGGAGAGTTTGTAGTAAATATACCAAAAAAGGATATGATAAGAGAGATAGATATCTGTGGAACTGTTTCTGGAAGAGATGTTAAGAAATTTGAAAAAACAGGACTCACAAAGGTCATGGCAAGGAAAGTTAAAGCTCCAATGATAAAAGAATGTCCTGTGAATATAGAGTGCAGAGTTGAGAAAATAATTCCTTTGGGTTCTCATGATCTTTTTGTGGGGAGGATTGTATCTGTTGATGTCGATGAAGATATAATGGATAACGGAGAGATAAACTATAAAAAAGCAGATCCACTCTGTTATATCAAAGGCGATTACAGAGCTGTAGGAGAGATTCTTGAAACTGCTGGATTCACAAAGAGATAGAAAAATTTTTATATGAATGAGAAAAAAATATCTTAAGCCACGGGGACGTGGTGTAGTCTGGCTATCATCATGGGCTCCAGAGATAAAAGCTATGGGTTTGCTGACGTAAGGATGAAGAATTTCTGGAGCGGAGAAACCCATGGACTCGGGTTCAAATCCCGCCGTCCCCACCATTTTTAAAAGGTAAAAAAATGATTACTGGAAAATTACTGGAAAACAGGGTAGTTATAGAGGATAAAAAAAGTATAGATAAGCTGAGAAATAAAGCATACGGTACTCTTGAGGATAATAAACTTTATTTAGGTCTTATAGAGGCTCTTTATCTCATAGAAAAGGAAAAACTGGAACTGAGTGAAGGTATGGATATACTGGAAGCAGCCAGAAAGGAAAGAGAGTTTGATATAAAGTTCTTAGTTTATAAAGATCTGAGAGAAAGAGGACTCATTGTGAAAACAGGGTTCAAATACGGCACTCACTTCAGGGTGTACAGAGGGAGTCTTGAGGAGCATGCTGAGTATCTTGTTCATGTGATGGATGAAAAAGATAAATTTAAAGGATACGATCTTATCAGAACTGCGAGAATGGCAAATACTGTGAACAAAAAGATGATTTTAGCTTTTGTTGATATGGAAAATGATATTACATATATAGAACTCAAGAGAGTAAAGTTATGAAATGCACAAAAAAATTCTTTCTTTTTTATCTGAATAAAAACACTATTCCCACCAGAATAAAAATAACTCCTCCTATTCTAGATAATATCTTATCATCTACCTTTGTTGAAATAAATCTTCCTGCATATATCGCCATAACTGACAGAAGACTCAGAGATAACATTATCCCGATGAGAACAAGAATGGGATTATACATAGTTGCAAAGAGTCCTGATGCTATCTGAGTTTTATCTCCAAGCTCCGAGAAAAAGATCAGCACAAATCCTGAAAAAAATGGATTCTTTAAATCCTGAGTTTCTTTTTCCTTTTTTGAGATTCTAAGTGTCAATACCCCGAATAAGATAAATATTAGTCCAGAAATAATTTTGATATGATCCGAGGAGATCTTTTCTGTTATATAATCCCCTGTCAGGACTGCTATTCCATCTGCAAGAAGAAATGCCAGCATAACCCCCAGTAACAACTTAAAATGTTCCTCTGTTTTTGTTGAGAGCAAAAAAACTGCGATCTGAGTCTTATCTCCAAGCTCTGCTATACCGATGACCATCATGGGGATGAGTAGATCCTGAAGCATGAGTACTGTTCATGATCTATAATTATATATGCTTCGGTTCTTCATGGATTGATGAAGAATAAATCTGTCTTTGTGCACTGGGTTTACAGTGAATTTCCCTGTAGAGATAGTGACTTCACATCTCGGATGTGAATGTCGCCAAACACCTTGATGTAGACTCTGTCTACATCTATTTGTTTCTGTGCACTGATATTCGCAGCTTCTTTAATTAACGATGAGATAAGAACAGGTGAAATAGCCTTTTTAACAACAAGAGTCTCAAGAACAAAAATACTCATGGAAAAATACACAGGATATCTCATCTCAACATCCCTGATTTTCATGATCCCCCTTGTCGTGACATTCATTATAATGGATATTTATGCACCTCAGGAGATACCCATACAGATTCTATCTTCTTATACTGTAGTGATATTCTTAGCTATTGCAGTATATGGGTCTTTTTATCTTTTCATAAGCCTGATCATATCAAGGCCTCTGATGTTTGGACTTTTTTTTGCTTTTGTATGGGAGATGATAGCACCGAATATATCTCAAAGGGTCTCCAGAGCTACAATAATAAATTACCTCCAGTCAATCTCATATAAACTTATAAAGTACGGAAGGATTCAGGATATAAACAGTTCAGAATTTGGATATTCAGTAGGGACTCTCCTCTGCATCTGGATTATCCCACTGCTTCTCTCCATCATAATATTTAAACAAAAAAGCATAGAGTAAAGCTATGAGAGAATTTTTGATAATCTTCATTCTCCTCACCGGAACTCTGAATCTGGAAGCAGAAAGCACATATGAAAAGTACCTTAAAGATCATGATTTTTCACAGGATAATACAATCACTCTATCTTACGAGGCTCTTTTTCTTTTATATCTATATAAAGAAGATTGTGACCCCAATATACTAAAAAAAGGGGAGGAATGCCTGAATCTAATCATCGAAAAACAGAAAGAAAACGGAGAGATAACAAATGAACCAAACGTCAATCCAAAACTTTATACAGGGGTTGGTGTATGGGCATTATCCTTAGGATACAGCATAACGGGAAAGGAAAAATACAGAGATCATGCATTGAAAGGAGGAGATTTTTTAATAGAAGAGATAGAAAGGTGGAAAAAAGCTTATCCCATAGACTGTCCAGATGAAAGAAACAGGAACGCCAGACATGAAGGAAATATGAGAAACTCCTTAGAGAACTACTGCTACTCTTGTCCGAATGACTGGGGACTTATCTGTGCTGGACTGGGTAACATTGTTTACTACACAGGAGAAAGAGGAAAATACTATGATTATGCTGTGCTTCTTGGAGAAACGCTTTACAGAATGCAGCTGAGAAACGGAGCATGGTATGACGGATATGCTCTTAAGATACCTACAAGATGGGATATCTCATGCCACTATGTAACGATGGCTATGCTCGGAGAATGGATATGCTATAAAATAACAGGAGAGGAGAAATACAGAGATTCGCTTAGAGATGCTTTGAGGTGGATGGAAACAATGAGAGCAGAAAAAGGAGTTTATGATATCTACATAGACGAAAAAAACCTTTCTTTGGAGAAAGATAGTTTTGTGGGGAAAATACAGAATAAATGTGACTTCAGACAGATACAGGGAAAAACAAATGTTAAAAAATATTATTCTTCTCCTGAAGAGACGTTGCTTGGAGAATATTCTTTATTTTTAGCAGAATCCCTTGCTGAGAATATAGGTCTCTCAACAGAAAGAGAAAAAACATTTGAGTATATAAAGAGTAAAAATGGATACTCAAACTGGTATATACTTTCTCTTGTCATTGAAGATAACAAAATAGAAGAAAATGAAAAGAATATAGGTAAATACAGTATCTTTTTCCTGATTATAGCAGGAGTGATCTTATGGATACTAAAGCAAAGATTGTAGAGAAAAAAGAATGGAAAGAGATAGCTGAGAGGATACTGCAAAGAGAGAGATGTACTGTTTTAACTCTTGGATACATAGACACAGGAAAAACAAGCTTTTTAAAATTTCTCTCAGAAACAATAAAAAATAATGGAAAAAAAGTTTCTATAATAGACTGTGATGTTGGACAATCAAATATAGGACCCCCCGGATGCATGGGTCTTTTAAATAATAATGGAGAAAGCCTCTGGTATTTCGTAGGAGACGTATTCCCGTATGATCATGCAAAGATCATTACAGGATTGCTGGAACTTTTATCAAAAACAGATTCACCTTATGTACTTGTAGACACAACAGGATTGATCCTTGGGAAAGGGAGAAGTTTAAAAAAGGCCAAGATCAAAGTTTTGAAACCAGATATCATCATGGCATTTCAGAGAGAGGATGAACTTGAAGGGATATTAAAGGATTTTTCAGATTATGAGATAATAAGGGAAAGGGTGGAGAATATAGAGTTCACCTCAAGAGAAAAAAGAAGAGAGATAAGAAAAAAACTCTGGAAAAAATACCTGAAGAATTCAAAAATAAAGATTTTTAAAGGCACAAAGCTTAGAAATACCTTTCTATTTTCTGGAAAAGAGATAGAAAAAGAGACAATTGAAAAAATTATTGGAAATAAAGTTTACTGGTGTGAAAAAATACCTGAAGGATACTTTATTGTTGCAGATGATTACAAAATGTATGAAGATATGATTATTTTAAAGAAAGGATTTGAAAGAGGTTTGATAGCTGGTTTTATAAAGGACGATATCTGCATGGGTATAGGAACTGTTGATGGAATAGACTTTGAGAGAAAAGAGATCTATATCCTGACAAATTTTGAAAAGGAGTTTGATTTTATAGAGTTTGGAAGAATCAGGATAAATGAGGATGGAGAGGAGATTGGAAGAGTTTATAATCTTACATATTAAATGAGGGAGCCATCAATCTCTAAGTATTTTCTGTTTCTTATAAAAACAACGGGAGTTCCTTTTTTTCTGAGGTTCTGTCTGAGTTTTTTATCATTTGTGCAGACTACACATCTATTTTTCTCAGCAAAGGATATTATTGCTTTATCGACATCTCCCTTAAGTTCAAGAACACTGTATTTTTCAATGATCTTCAATGCTATCTCTCTCAAAACAGAGTCTTCTCTATTCAGCTTTATATTTTTCAGCTCGTAAATAACAGCTTCAGGTATAAGAATATTATAACTTCGACCTATCAAAAAATCCAGTTCTCCAAAATCTATTCCAAACTTCAAACAGCTCAAAATAAAATTTGTATCGAAAATTATAGCTATTCTATTATTCCGTACCCTATCAGTCTCCATCTTGCTCCAATTCTCCTGCTTATGGCTACTCTGTCGCCTTTGTTAGCACATACAGAGAGTTTTAAACTGAGCTCACAGTGTTTTCCAGGATTTTTCACAATACCTATCGTCTTCCCTGTCCCCACATTCAGCATCAGCATCTCCTTTCTCTTTATCGGCTCCACTTTCAATTCCTTTTCAGAACCCACAACTCTCTCTAAAAGATGGATCTCGAGCGTCAGTTCATTCAGCAGTGGAGGAAGTGTTCCGGGTTTTCCAGCTACGCTTCCAGCTAATGCATCTGCCTTTGTCAGGGATGGATCTAACTTCGTGCCTATTCCTATCAATCCTCCAGGTCTCGCCTCCTCAAGCTCTACACCAAGTGTATTGAGAGAAACGATCTCTGATCTTAAATCCCTGTATACGATCTTATTCTGTTCCTTTTTCATTCTTCCAGGTCTTATCTCTATCTCGTCTCCCATTCTCATAACTCCCTGCTTCAGGCTTCCTCCGATAACTCCCCCAACAAGCTTCTCGGGAGGTATCCCAGGTCTGTTTACATCAAAAGATCTTGCTACAAACATCAGCGGATCCACATTTTCATCCCTTTTGGGAGTGGGTATATTTTTTTCTATTGCCTCTATGAGAGCATTGATATTTATAGAATGCTGGGCAGAGATCGGTATTATCGGAGCATTTTCTGCTACAGTACCTTTTATAAACTCTTTTATCTCTTTATAATTCTCTATTACTCTCTCTTTTGAAACAAGCTCTATCTTGTTCTGTGCTATCACGATATTCTTCACTCCAATTATATCAAGACCCATCAGATGCTCCTTTGTCTGAGGTTGAGGACAGTGTTCATTGGCTGCTATCACAAGAACAGCACCATCAACGAGAGAAGCCCCCGTCAACATTGTGGCCATAAGCGTCTCATGACCTGGGGCGTCGACAAATGAAACCTTTCTCAGTACCTCTGTTTCAGCTCCACATTTAGGACATTTTTTCTCCACTGTATACTCATTGCACTCTGGGCATTTTCTGAAAACAGCATCAGCATACCCAAGTCTGATCGTGATCCCTCTCCTCAACTCCTCTGAATGTGTATCTGTCCATATGCCTGATAGAGCCTTTGTTAATGTAGTTTTTCCATGATCTACATGGCCTATCATCCCAATGTTGATCTCTGCCTGCTTTGGTTCCATTGAGACATCACTCCTCTTTCTTTACTGTTTTCTTTTTTGTTGTTTTTTTAGTTTTAGGTTTTTCTTCTTTTTTGGTCTCTTTTTTTTCTGAGTCCTTTGTTGCCTTTTCTTTTGTTACTTTTGCTTTTGTTGTTTTTTTCTTTGCAACTTTCTTCTTTGGCTTTTCCTTCTTTTTCTCCTGTATCTCTTCCTTTTCTTCTATTTCTTTCTTTTCTAGTATTTCTTCTGCCTTTTCTGTTATTTCTTTCTTCTCTGCTATTTCTCCCTTCTCTGTTTCTTTCTTTTCAGGCTTCTTTTTTACCTTCTTTGGCTTTTCTATGAGCTTTGTATTGATCTGAATTATCTCATCTGTGATCATATTTCCTCTTACTCTCTTTTTCCTTCTTTCTCCCTCTCTTTTTGGCTTAAAACCAATGCTCTTTGATAGAAGGATCTTTTTTCTTATGGGTCCATCGATGTCCTTTCTCATGGGAAATCCATCCTTGTCACTTCCTCCCGTAATCAAAAGATCTCCCTTTATATCAAGTAAGCTTCCTTCTATGATATCTCCTATCTTTTTACCGATAAGAGCATTTGCCTTTTCATCTCTCAGCTCTTTTTGCTCAGTTTTTCCATCAGGATATGAAACCACTATTTTTACTTCCATGTTATACGCCCCATAAAGTATTTTCTTTTCTTTTGATCTTTAAAAATTCTTCCAGTGTCTCTTTTTCAGATTCATCAATTTCTATCTCTTTCATTCTTCTAAAACTATCTTCTGGTACATCCACATATAAAACTTCCCCTTCATTTATCTGTCTTCCCACAGTAACACCATTGAGTGCTATGGCAACCTCATCACCTCTTTTTGCAGATGAGAGAAAATTGTCCTTTGATTTGATAGAGTTTATCTCCCCCCCAAATCTCCCATCTTCCTTTATCAAAGTTAGTTTTGGCTTTATTTCTCCAGAAAGAACCTTTACACCAACAATTGCTGGCTTTGAGGCTCTGAAAACATAACCTTCCAGTATCTGGATCTTCCCAGGTCTTATAATTCCTAACTGTCTCCTGATCTTTTCCTCCTCTTTTTTTTCTTCCAGCCACAGCTCATAATCTTCGATTATTTTGTAAATAACATTATCTTTAAAAATTTTGATCTCTTTATTTTTTGCCAGCTCTTCAGCCTCTTTTAAGACATCAACATTGAAGGCAACGATCACTCCCTTATATACATCCTTTTTTTTCACAGAGATTGCTTCAGTAACATCTGTCTTTGTCACATCTCCAACATCTCCCTTTCTGATGGCAAATCCCTTTGATGTGAAGATCTTTACCAGTGCCTCTAAACTCCCTAAGGTGTCTGCTTTCAGTATAATCCCTGTTTGTTCTGTTGTTATCTTGATCTTCCCTATCTCATTTTTCACTCTTTCAATAACATCCTCAGGATCTTCATTCGCAACATACACAGGAGAGCCTGCGAGGGCATCATTAAGGTCTGGTGCCGATATCTTTATACCTGCTGCTGCAGCCACTGATTTAACATGCTGAAACTTAAACCTCGGATCCCTTATCTCGTCGAGAGGCTTCGGTTTCAGAAGGCTTCTAACAGTTGTGACTATAACTCCCTTTTTTCCTCCAAGAACTATTCTATCCCTGACATTCATTGTTCCATCGTATATTATCACATCTATCGTTGTCCCAAGTCCTGTCTCCTCCTTTACCTCAAGAACGCTTCCCTTACCGGGACCTTTTACATCAATCTCCAGTTTCTTCTCGAGATACTTCTGCGATAATCCCGCTATAAGCATCATGATCTCAGGTACACCTATACCATATTTTGCTGAACACGGCACTATTGAGACCTGTCTTCTGAAATCTTTGACCCTATCAAACCTATCTGCCTGAAATCCATGCTTATAAAGCTCACCTATGAGTTCCCAGATCTTATTCTCTATAATCTGCTTCATTTCTTCATTCTGTTCATTAAAAGCTTCTAAAAATCTATATCTCCTTTTTTTCTTATCTATTTTGAACTTCCCAGCCAGATCTATCTTATTGGCAACTATGATAAAGGGAACTTTAAAACTCTTCAGGATCTCGATAGACTCCAGGGTCTGCGGCTGTATCCCCTCATTTATATCTATTATAAGAATAGCAAGATCCGCAAGACTTCCTCCTCTTGCTCTCAGTGTGGTAAACGCCTCATGTCCCGGGGTATCGATGAAGAGAACACCTGGTATCTTAAGCTGTACTCCCTTCAGAAGATCCCCGCATATCTCCCTTATAACGTCCACCGGTACTTCCGTGGCTCCAATATGCTGAGTTATTCCTCCAGCCTCCCTCGCAGCAACTGCACTACCTCTTATGTTATCCAAGAGTGTTGTTTTTCCATGATCTACATGACCCAGAACAGATATTATAGGCTGACGGGTAACCATTAAATCACTGTGATTTTGTAATCCAGTATCTCTTCTTCTCTAAAGAACAGATCTATCTCTCTCTTTGCCGAAGCATCAGAGTCCGAAGCATGAACAACATTGCACATGAATCTCTCAGTATTGTACCCAAAGTCCCCTCTTATACTGCCGGGTAATGCCTCGTCAGGATTTGTTTTCCCTGCTATGTTTCTCATCACATCTATTGCTCTTTCACCCTCAACTACCATTGCAACTACAGGCGCAAGTGTGATATAATCTATCAGATCTTTAAAAAAGGGTTTTCCCTTATGTTCTCTGTAATGTTCTTCTGCCAGATCTTCAGTTATCTGAATCATCTTCATTGCAACTATTTTGAGATTCTTCTGTTCTATTCTCTTTATCGTCTCACCGATCAGTCTGCGAAGAACTCCATCAGGTTTCACTAAAACAAGTGTCCTTTCCATATCACTTCACTCTCACAGCTTTTTCCTTTCTGTATGCTTCCGTCCATTCCACCTTTCTTGATTTCCTCTTCAGTTTTATCATGTTCCTCTCACATTTTGAAGAGCAGAAGGTGAACACCGTGCCATCTTTTCTCACATACATCACGCCTGTTCCAGGCTCGATCTCTTTACCACAGAAGGAGCATATTCTTGTTCTTGGCATCAGATCACCTCGGTGTCTTTATCTCCCTTGCTTCTCTCTCTGTCTCTCTCAACATCAGGATATCGCCAAGTTTCACAGGTCCCTTGACGTTTCTGGTAAGTATTCTACCTTCATCATGTCCTGAAAGTATTTTACACTTTACCTGGAAAACCTCTCCTGTAACTCCAGTCCTCACTCTTATCTCTATAACCTCTGCAGGCGTCCCGTGTTCTTCAGGCATTTTATCCCTCTATTTTTTCAACTCTGTTAATTTTTTAATCACTTCATCCACAAGCTTTTTTCCCTTCCCAGGATCGATTATACATGCAGAGGCAGTGGGTACCTCTATACCAACTGCACTTCCAAGCTCATCCTTTCTTGGCACATATACATAGGGAATGTTCTTTTCCTCACATATCAGAGGCAGATGTGCAACGATCTCCTTTGGCTGAACATCCTCTGCAATATAAACAAGAACAGCCTTTCCTCTATCAACATTCTTTGTCGTTTCATTTGTACCCTTGGCAATCCTGCCCGTATCTCTTGCATTTTCCAGTGCTTCATACGCTTTATTTATCAACTCTTTTGGTACTTCCATCTTTTTCACCTCATCCTTCATCTTTATATCCGTAGGTGTTAAGTATAAAGAGTAAACTTCCAAATAAAAACCTATCGCTTTGACCACAAAGTTTTTAAATTGTGTAAATTATAACATTGCGATGTATAAAACTACACAACAGAAGATAGCTATGGCTGGAATAATGGCCGCATTAATGGCTATAGCTGGATTTTTTCCTGCGATACCATTACTGGGCCTGGGTAAGGTTATCTCCGTAGGTGTAATAATTATGCCTCTTATAGGAATCCTTCTGGGACCTTTTGTTGGAGGTTATGCATCGCTTGTTGGTGCATTGATCGGTGAAACAATAGCACCTTATGGTGCTGTCTTTGGTTTTTTTACATTTATTCCTCCAGCTCTTGGGGCTGTAAATGCCGGGCTTCTATCCCATAAAAAATGGAAACTCTCTTTTTTACTTCTCTTTTCACTTACGACATTATGGTATGCAACAGATATAGGATCTGAACTTTATTATTTCCCGTATCTGCATCTTCTTGCTCTTCTTATGATCATCGTATTCAGGGAAAGATTGTCATCCCTCGAAGAGCATCTATTTCTAAAAACCTTCGTTATTTCATTTGTTTCTATCCTGACAGACCATATGGCAGGGAATCTCATATTTATTCTTCTTTATTCTCCTGCAAAGGCAGCATTTTCCGCTATTCTTATACAGTATTCATTTGAAAGAATCCTGATGTCTCTCTTCTCAGCAATAATAGTAACGGGAACACTGAAAACATTAAAAGAGGTGAGTATATGGAGATTAAAAAAATAGGAGTTTTGATAGCTGTGTTTGTTTTGGTTGCAGGCCTGGCGTATGTTAAAATGGGAACAAAAACAATGGAAAAAGAGGATAAAAAGATCCTTACTGTGGAATACAATGGAAAGGAAAAGAGTTTTACCTTGGAAGATCTGATGAATCTTGAAAAGACTTCGATAAAGACTGAAGATCCGTACTTGGGGAAAGAAATACTTTACGAAGGAGTATCCTTGGAAACATTTGAAAAAGAGCTAAGTATAAACTGTGAGAGCGTTAAGGTCATTGGAGAAGATGGATACAACAAAACAATAAACTCGAAGGATTTTAACCTCGGAATTATAGTGGCATATAAAGCGGATGGAGAACCTATCAAAAAAGGTGATGGAGGTCCCATAAAACTCTGTTTCTCAGAAGAAGCTAAAAAGATATATGATGAGAAGAACTGGGTATGGTGGATAACCAAATTAGAGTTTAAATGATTTATAACTTTAAAGT
>JAGGSA010000093.1 GCA_021159325.1 Methanomicrobia archaeon
GTTCAGAAGAGATTGGAGATCCTTTGGAGTGCAAGATTAAGAAACAAGAGCAAAAGTAAGGAAGCTATAAAAATACAGGATCAATTGAGCAAGAAGTCATCCAAAGAATGGTCAGGAGCTGAAGAGATAAGAAAATGGAGAGAGAAAAGATGATCCTGGATGCTTCCGTAATTGTAAAATGGTTCACAAGAGAGGAAAAAAGGGAGGAAGCATTGAGATACAGGGAAATGTTCATAAATGACGAGATAGAAATCGTTGTTCCTGATCTTATTCTCTATGAAATAGGAAATGCATTGAGATATAATCCTTCTTTTAACGATGAAGATGTGAGATTAGCTGTGAGAAGTCTTATCGATTTAGGAATAAATATCATTATCCCTACCACAGAGATTCTGGATATGGCAATTAATCTGGCCTTTAAGTACGATACAACCCTGTATGATTCCGTGTATTTAGCTCTTGCTGAGATTCTCAATGATACTCTGGTAACGGCAGATAAGAATCTGTACGATAAGACAAAAGAGAAAAATATTAAGATTTTGTAGGATAAGCATCAGATTTATCTTTTGTTCCAGATGAAATCTTAAAAGTTTTCACTCCCATATCTTCAAAATCTCTTCCATCTCTTTTTTACTTGGTATATATGGATAGTTATAGATAGTACCTCCTGGAGACTCATTATAATAAGGTCTGTTGCATTTTGGACATCCCCTCGTGGTATAAATAACAGGATTTTCTATATAATCCTCAATTTTCACCCCAAAATCTACTATCTCTCCATTTTTGAATTTAAAATCTCTGGATATATCCTCTGTTATCAGATGATATGCTAACTGTATCTTTCTGTATTTTTTTAAAGAGGGTCTTTCTTTATTTTCTAAAGGAGTTCCCTTCAAAGGCGTAAATGCAAAGAGAGATGGTTTTATCTTCTTTTCATGAAGCTTTTGAATAATTTTTACCATCTCTTCCTCTGTCTCTCCCAATCCCACAATAAGATGAGATGTAACTTTAAAATCTCCAAAGATTTTTACAGCTCTTTCCAGATTTTTCCAGTGTTTATCCCATGAGTATGTTGGCTTTATCCTTTCAAAAAGATCCTTATTTGCACAGTCCAAGCTTATTCCGATTCTATCTATTTTTTTAGAAAGGATCTTTAACTCTTCTTCTGAAAAAGGCTGTGCAGAGACTGAAATTTCATTATCCACATTTTCTACGATCTCCATAACATCATTAAAAAGGTTTTTATAATTCAGACACTGGATACAGACTCTTTCATCTTTGAGATTCTTTAAGACATCTTCTAAGGAGAATTCTGGCCAGATTACCCTTGATAACATCTCGGATCCTGAAGCATTGGATTGGGCGCAGAATAAACATTTCCCGGTACAGATTCCTTTTGTCATTAAATAAATTGTTGTGGGAAGGCAGTCTATCCTCTTTTTTAAAAGCCCGAGCTTTATTGCAGATCCATATGAAACTCTCACTCTCATAGATACACCTAAAATACACAGCACAGTTCTTTCAGATCACCTTTGATAAAAGAAGGTTTTGCAATGTCAAATCCCATTTTAAAAGCTTTTTTCTCAATCTCTTCATTTCTTGGCCTCATGCATCCTAAAGATACTTTTTCAAATTCAGAAGCTTTTTCAAAAACATTGAAGACATTTTCTAAGTCTATCTTCACATTTTCCATCTCAGTTCCTCTTGTAGGTTTCAGAACAAGTAAAACCAGCTTTTTTATATTAAATCTCGATAATATTTCTAAAGCTTCTATCTCTTTTCCAGGTTTTCCAAAATTCAGATCAATACATACATGGGGAGCTACATTCAGATATTTTGACAGTATCTTAATAGTTTTTATGTAATCCTCCGGGGTTCTGTTCAGGTTATAGACATTTTTAATTATTCTATTATCTATAACAAAATCAAAAGACACACAATCTATTTTCGCCTTTTTCAGCATCTTTGCTTCTCTTTCGTTCACCAAGCCTGTATGCACATTTATCAGAAGATCAGTCTCCTCTTTTATCTTTTTTATAACTGGCAGGAAGCTATCCAGAGGTACCTTCCCATGGGGATCGCATCCTCCTGAGATCAAAGCACCTTTTAGATTGTTATCCATGGAGAGAGTATAAAGACTCTCTGGAGTAACTGGTATCATGTGTTTTAAATAGATTCTCTGACAGTGTTTGCAGTTCAGAGAACACTCTCTTCCTGTTACAGATAATGCCGGGAAAGATCTTTTAGTTGGATTGTACAGCATCTTTATCCTCAAAGGCTTTTTTAAGTAAGTTTTTAAAATCTTCTATGGTAATCCCAGGGGCTTCCACAGTTCTTAAATAATCCTTTATGATCTCCATGGATTCTTTTTCTGTTTTTCCCCTTAGTTTTTTCTCAAGTGCAAAAACAGAATCTTCTGGATAGATAAAAAAGTCGCCTGTTATTTTCAGATCCTTTATTTTTGAATTTTTTATCTCTATATCAAACTTTATAAGACCTCCTTTTGCTTTATGTTCAACGATCATAAAAGGTGTATTGAAGCAAGAATATAAAAAAGTTGTTAAAAGACAATAACTCAATTAACTCATACCAGAAGGACAGAGATGATGCCTGTCAGGAATATACCATCAAATGTACCTGCACCTCCGATGCTTGCCACTGCTCCGAGATTCTCTATTTTATTCAGATTCAGGAGATCTGCACCGATCAGGACCCCCAGAACGCCTGAGACGTATGCAATTACAGGAGCATATGTATGGGAGAGAAGTATTGCAACTATTGCTGATACGAGGGGAGGGATGAAAAGAGGGATCGAGATACCGAGACCCGGTACAACTCTTGCGAATTTATGACATACTAATGTAACTACGATGATCCCTATAAGCAGTTTCCATATGGGGACGTCTGTTTTCAGTATCAGGAAGACAGAGACGAGGATCGGTATCACAGCACCTCCAAGATTTATTGCAATTCCAGTCTTCTCCACTGTTGTCCTTGGATATATGCTCCTGAAGAAAAAATCCTCTATATAATCCACCCTGACCTCTCTATAACTCTCCTTTATGGGTATATTTACCATACTTCCTATGAGTGACAGGAAAAGAATACTAAAAGCAAACATAGGGGAAAAACCCAATTTTATAAATGCTGTATTTACGACATTCACTATAAAGAAGCCTATCATAAGGGGCAAAAAAAGTATCAGGAGGACAAACAGTGGACTTAAGGGAGGGAAGAAAATTTTATTCATAGAATAGGTTATTTTTTGAGCTTTAAAAAACTTTCTATGCTGAACTACTTCTCATACTGGGCTATTAAAATACCCAGAATAGCACTCAGAAGCCCAAATCCTATCGCTGTACCGACACTCTCAACAGCATATCCCACAGCTTCTGCTCCTGGATAAGAAGGAATAATATAAAACACCCACTGATAAAATGCAAGAATCTGAGATATCACAAGACCTATGATTATACATGATCCCATGGCCATGATCATTCCCCAGAGTTCACCCTTACTTCTTGCCGTTATATATCCCCCGAAGAATCCTATGCATCCGCTCATTATAAAATAGTCCCCATGGTATCCACCAAACTTAAAACCTATGAGCAGAGATATGATACCCGTGATCATCCCCGTAAATATCTCTGATCTTTCAGGTGAAATATGAAATCTGGATCTAGCAAGTGCAAAAAACTGAAATATTACTAAAAGAAGAAAAATGCCCCAGTATACTCTATATCCCGGTAAAAAACTTCTTAAAGGCATAAAATAGTACCCTTTATTCTCTCCCAGAATAAGAAGATGATCTCCTCTTTCATTTGTAAATGGTTTTGCACCTGAAAGAGCTTCTCCCTTCCATATCAGTTTATAATTTGAGTAGCAGTAAACTGTATCTTCTGAAATTTTATAGCTGTAATACCCATGAGTTGGAATATACTCTCCCTTATCCTCATGGATCAGCTTTCCAGAGAGATCGTATATCTTAATATCTTCTTTATTCTTTACAGCTATACTCTTATCATAATCACAGAAAGAGACTTTCTCACCTGAAATGGGAATTCTCCATTTTTCTTCATCGTTTTCATAGTAAATGAGTTCATTTTCAGTTAAAACAGCGAGCTTTCTACCGTTCCAGTTAAGATCAAGGGATACGGGTTTGATATCATAGATCAGATATGGTGGATTCTCTTTGTTTTTGTATCCGATTAAATACTCATTGGAATGATCAAAGAAGTAAAGACGATCTCCACCAAGAACGATCTTATCCCCTCCTCTATCCATATCACATGCTCCCCCCACAGGAAAGCTCCAGAGGAGATCTCCTGATCTTGCATACACAGATAATCCCTCGTCACTGACAACTACCATATTGGCCAGGATGAGATTCTGCTTGAAATATCTGCCTATTCCCACTATTCTGGAGTTTTTGAGTGGATACTTCCATTTTAATCCGCGGAAAAAGCAGTAGAAATAATTTTCAGTCGTTACCAGTATAAAGGTATTGTCCATCTCTGAATAGATACTTTTGACTTCACCATCCACCCTATATCTCTCTCTTCCTGAGACTACCTCTCCATCTCTCGTACCGTAAACAAAACTACCATACTCATTCATATATAAAGAAGAAACATTTTCTATGGGAACAATCTGAGGTCGATTTATATCTGGCGTATATGAGATACCATAGAAGATCACGCCATCGCAGAGCAAAAATATAATAAAGAGGGAGGTGGGCTTTAATAGAGATGACATGCAACTAATCTTCCATCACCTACTTTTTTTAACTCTGGCTCTTCTTTGCTGCAGATTTCCATTGCCTTAGGACATCTTGGATGGAATCTACACCCTGAAGGAGGATTCGCCGGACTTGGTACATCCCCTTTGAGGATTATCCTCTCCACCTTGTACTCTGGATCAGCCACAGGAATAGCAGAGAGGAGAGCCTGAGTATATGGGTGCAGAGGCTCTTCAAAGAGAGGCTCTGTTGCAGATGTCTCCACAAGCTTGCCCACATACATGACCCCTATATTATCTGCCATATGCTTTGCAACACTGAGATCATGTGTTATAAAAAGATAGGAGAGATCAAACTTCTCCTGAAGATCCTGGAAAAGATTCAAGATCTTTGCCTGAACAGAGACATCTAAAGCAGATGTAGGCTCATCAAGCACTATAAACTTTGGATCGAGTGCTATGGCTCTTGCCACTGCTAT
The DNA here is from genome assembly GCA_021159325.1 of Methanomicrobia archaeon. GTDB lineage: Archaea > Methanobacteriota_B > Thermococci > Methanofastidiosales > B48-G16 > B48-G16. Next base: position 5,217 of record JAGGSA010000093.1, read on the forward strand.
TCTCTGCCTCTGTCCTCCAGAGAACTCATGGGGGTACCTGTAAAGATGCTCCTTCTTCAAGCCCACCAGATTAAGAAGTTCCAGTATCCTCTTAACGAGTTCTTCTCCCTTAATATTTGTAAAGTTGCTGAAAGGTTCACCTATGATATTTTTCACTGTAAATCTTGGATCCAAGGAAGAGTTGGGATCCTGAAATACCATCTGCATATCCTTTCTCATCTCTCTCAGTTTTTTGCCCTTCACCTTAGCTAAATCCTTCCCCTCAAAAAGGATTTTGCCGGCATCAGGCTCTATTAACTTGAGTAAAACTCTTCCAAATGTAGTTTTTCCACAGCCAGATTCTCCAACGAGTGCCATACATGTTCCTTTCTCTATCTTAAGCGAAACGTCATCAACAGCCTTTACATATCCAACTACCTTTGAAAACACTCCTCCTTTGATCGGAAAGTATTTTTTAACATTCTCTGCTTCTATGATGTATTTTGACATTTACTTCGCCCCCCCATGCAAAAAGCATGCAACATAATGCCCTTCCTCCACTTTTGTTACAGGTGGGACCTTCTTTTTGCACACATCCATGGCATGATCACATCTTGGATGGAACCTGCATCCTGAAGGAGGCGTGATCAGGTTTGGAACAACTCCTCTTATCACTTCAAGTCTCTTCGTTTTTACATGGATCTTTGGTATAGCATTCATAAGCCCCTTTGTATAAGGATGCTGGGGATTTTTAAAGATCTGTTTTACAGTACCGATCTCCACAATGTATCCAGCATACATCACAGCTACCCTATCACAGATCTGAGCAACTACTCCAAGATCATGAGTGATCAGAAGCATTGAAGAATCCAATTCTTTATTGACCCTCTGAATAACGTCGAGAATCTGAGCCTGAACTGTAACATCTAAAGCTGTCGTCGGCTCATCTGCTATGAGTAAAGAAGGTCTGCAGGAAAGAGCCATTGCGATCATTGCCCTCTGCTGCATTCCACCTGAAAGTTCGTGAGGATACTGGTTCATTACTTTTTCGGGATCAGGCATTCTGACAAGGTTTAACATCTCTATAGCTTTTTCCTCTGCCTCCTTTTTATTAACATTCTGATGCAGTGTAATGGCTTCCATTATCTGGCTTCCAATAGTAAACACAGGGTTTAAGGAGGACATTGGCTCCTGAAATATCATTGAGATCTCTGCACCTCTGATCTTCCTCATCTCTTCCTCAGATATCTTCAACAGATCTTTTCCATTGAAATGTATCTCCCCATCGATTATTTTTCCAGGAGGCCACTGAATCAATCGCATTATTGAAAGAGCTGTTACACTCTTTCCACATCCTGTTTCTCCTACAAGCCCAAGGGACTCTCCCTTGTAGATATCAAGGTTTATACCTTCAAGCGCTTTTACCACACCTTCGTATGTATAAAAATAAGTCTTAAGACCTCTGACTTTCAGTAAATCTTCCATTCAATCATCTCCTGAGCTTTGGATCCAGAACATCTCTCAGTCCGTCCCCAAGTAAGTTAAATCCCAGGACAAAGAGTACTATTGCCAAACCCGGGAAGAATACATACCACCATGCCTGGAAAATGTAGACTCTCCCCATCGAGATCATCAGACCCCACTCTGCTGTTCCAGGATTGGCACCGAGACCAATAAAACTCAATCCCGCAGCATTGAGAACTACATTACCGAGATCCATCGTCATCTGTACAAAAACGGGAGCAAATGTATTGGGTAAAATATGCTTAAATATTATTTTTGAATCGGGAGTACCGAGGGATCTCGCTGCTTCCACATATGTCTCCTCTCTTGTCTTCAGTATCTGACCCCTGATAAGCCTTGTATAAGTTGGCCACCATACTATGATGAGAGCATACATCACATGTTCTATACTTCTACCGAGAGCCGCAGCAAAAGCCATGGCAAGAATCAATCCAGGAATGGAAAGGAAAATATCTGTAATCCTCATTATAAATTCATCCAGATATCCTCCAAAGTATCCTGCTATTGCTCCCAGAATAACACCAATAATTGTCGCAGAGATTACAACTAACAGTCCTATTTTGATGGAGAGTCTCGCACCATAAACTATCATGCTGAAGATATCGTGCCCGTAATCATCCGTCCCAAAGTAATGTTCCCGTGAAGGAGGTAAAAGTTTATCTCCAAAATGAATGTCCCATCTCTCCTCTGTAACATATTTTCCCTCAGGATTCAGCAATCTGACATAAGTAGGATGTTCCTTAGCCAGATATGGCGCAAATAGAGCTACAAGAATAATGAAAATTATCAATCCCAGTCCAATCATTGAGAGGAGACTGTGTCTGAAAAGACTGAGCGTAAACTTCGTCTCCTTTATTCTTGATTCATTTCTTTTTTTCCATTCATCAATAAATCCCATTTTACTCACCCAATCTAATCCTAGGATCTAATACAGAGTAGAGTATATCTACTATTAAATTTGCAGTTACCATGATTATTGCCATGATTACTGTAAATCCCATCACCGAAGAAAAATCCAGATTATTCACAGCATTCACAGCGAATCTTCCCATTCCAGGCCAGTTGAATATGGTCTCTGTCAGAACTGCTCCACCTAAAAGACCTGCAAAGATAAGCCCCGAAACGGTGAGAGTTGGGATCAAGGCGTTTCTTAAAGCATGCTTGTAAATCACCGTTCTTTCCTTCAGTCCTTTTGCCCTTGCTGTTCTTATATAATCCGATCTTACTATCTCTAACATACTTGATCTCGTAATCCTCAGAATAATCCCCAGAGAAGCATATCCAAGAGTAAATGCTGGAAGGATCAGATGGTATATGGAGGATTTAAGAGCCGCGAAATTACCTGTGACAAGACTATCAAAGATATATAATCCCGTTATGTGTTTTGGTGCCATCACATCTATCCCAAGCCTGCTATCCAGAGGTAAAATTGGATATTTATATGCAAAAGCTATCTGTAACATCAAAGCAAGCCAGAATATGGGTATTGAAACACCTGTTATGGCTATCAATCTGGTGACATGATCTATCCATTGATTTCTTCTCACAGCGGAGATTATCCCTGTTATTATCCCTATGGGGATGGCCAGTAACATAGCAAGAACAGTTAATTCAGCGGTGGCTGGAAAATACTGCTTTATAGCATCCACAACTGGTCTGTTCTCACTGTAAGACTTACCAAGATTTCCATGAATAAGATCATTCAAATAATAATAATACTGTTTATATAGGGGGTCATCAAGATGCATTTCTGCTCTTATTCTTGCAATGGTCTCTGGATTTGCCTTTTCTCCTCCTGCAAAAACTCTTGCAACATCCGCCGGTATTATATGTGACACAGTAAAAGTTAGTAATGTGACCCCCAATAGGATCGGTATGAGCAAAATAAGCCTTCTGATTATATAATCTCTCAATTTCATTCATATCACTCCTAGATTTTTCTTAAAATTAAAAAAAATAAAAAAATAAAAAAAATTTTATTCTTTGTAGTAGTTGTAGTAGTACCACAGGATACATGGGTTGTAGACGTATCCGTGTACCCACTCTCTTTCAAAGTGCGTATTTATGTGCTGGGCTATGAAGATCAAGTTCGGATCGTGTATGTTGATCTCCCATGCCTGCTTGTAGTACTCGCATCTCTTGTTAATGTCCACTTCTTTCTTGGCTTTTGTCAGGAGATCATCTACCTGTGCGTTAGCCCATCCAGAGTTCCACACATCTCCACCAATGTCGGCAGACCCTATGAATGGGAATATGTAGTCGTCCGGGTCAATGTAATCCGGAGCCCATCCACAGAATGTCATATCCCAGTCTGTTGTGGAGTAGATCCTGTCTAGAAACTGTGGCCAGTTCTCTGCAATCACCTGTGAGATTATTCCAAGTTTGCTCAGGTTGTTCTGCATCATCTGTGCCATCTTGGCTCTTTCTTCGTTTCCTGCATTGTAGTAGATTCTCACAGTTGCTCCATCGAATCTGTAGCCATCCTCATTCTTTGTGTATCCTGCCTGGTCTAATAGCTGTGCTGCCTTATCAAGATCGAAGTTATACACTATGCTCTGTGTATCGTAGCACGGGAATCCCTTTGGTATTGATCCTGGAAGCCTGAAAGCCCATCCATTATAGATGTCTTTTATGGCTGTGTCGTAATCGAAGGCGTAACAGAAAGCCTGCCTTACCACTGGATCTGCCATGAATTTGTTTGAGCTCTTTGTCTGGAACTGCATCATCACTACGTTTGGTGAATCTCCCGTGCTAAATCTTATACCGGGTGTTCCCTTAACATCTTCTATATTTGCTGTAGGTATGTAAGCAAAGTCTGCATCTCCATTTTTCAGAGCAAGAATTCTTGTGGAAGCCTCATCAACCATCTTTATTATCACATTGGAGACATGTTTGCCTTCCCATCCACCCCAGTAATTGGGGTTCTTTACGAGCTTGAACTCTGTCTTTCTTGTCCAGTGGTCGAGCATGTATGGACCAGTACCCATTGGATGCTCTTTCATCCACTCATTTGTTGTATCTGCCTGGACACCTCCGTGTGCCTCCACGTATTCCTTGTCAACTATGGATGCCACAGAGAAGACAAGACACGGGAGAACAGCACCGTATGGCTCCTTCAGATGAAGTTCCACTGTGTAATCGTCCACTTTAACTGTGTCTCCAACATCAAGGAACTGATCTAATATCCATGCAACACCACTTTCTGGCGAGTCCATTATCAATACTCTATCGAAGGAGTAAACAACGTCATCTGCAGTGAAATCATTTCCATTTGAGAACTTTACTCCCTTTCTCAGATGGAATGTCCATGTCTTTCCGTCATCTGAGACGCTCCAGTCTGTTGCCAGCTGAGGATAGAATGTTGTGGTATCTGCACCGTGGTATGTTACAAGTCTATCGTATACGTTGTTTATTATTTCACAGGAGAAAGTATCGTATGCATCTGCTGGATCTAGACTCCTGGCGTCACCGATTGTGTATTTAACAATTGTATCCGGATTTTTTACTTTTGTTGGTCCTGCTGGTTTTTCAGTTGTGGGAGCTGCTGTAGTGGGAGCAGCTGTGGTGGCTGCTGGAGTTTCAGTTTCCTTCTCTCCTCCACCAATACACCCACTGACAAAAGCAAAAACCATCGCTGCTATTATGAGCAGGGCCAATGTTCTACCTATATCTTTTTTGTTCATTCCTATTACCTCCTTTTAGCTACATAATATAGTAGCATTAAAGATTGGTACTCAACCTTTATAAAATTTTCGATCATCACCACAACTTTCCCTATTTATTCAGATGGTGTAGTATAAAATTCAAATATTATTTTCATTTTATGAAATGATGAAAAAAGAGAAGAATAAGAGAGATTCTTTAGCTATAAAGCAGGATTCCTTGTTTTAAACAAAAATGAAGCCCTCTATATCCCTCCAGTATAGTGATTCCCACGATTCTTATTCTTTGTCACTGATATTATCCATGGCTCTCTGTCAGCTTACTTTATACAGCGCAATAAGATAAGGAAATATGATCAGAGGAACGGGAGATATCTCCACGCATAAAAGTGTTATCGAGAGTAAAATTGAGTAATAAGGTATCGCTTTTTTCAGATTATCGATTCTTTTTCTTATGGTACCCAGTACGCTTCCAAAAAATATCATCAAGGGAACTTCAAATATCCCAAAATCAAGTATCAGAGGCCCCAGAATTGTGGAAGTTGTATTGTGGTCATACCCTAAGATTATCTTCCCCACAATATTTCCTGTGATGGGATGAAGCCACAGATCATGGCAGTATCCAGAAAAACCAGATATCTCAACTATTCTGTTCAGAACATACACCGTGTATGAAATCCTGTAGAATACAAGATCCAGAAAGTCAAGTTTCCATCTCTGAGATGTGAAATGTAAAAATGTGATATTCAGAGCAAAAAAAACTACAATGGCAAGGCCAAAGATCCATAGGTTAGTTCTGATCTCTTTTTTATAATAAAGAACTATTATAGTGGATAAAATGAGAATAAGGATATACGTTCTGTAACCGTATAGAAATAAGACAAAAAAACCAAGAATAAAAAGTTCAGGTTTGAACTTTTTAAGTGTCTGAAAATTAAATCCTATATAAAAAAGTGAATATCCACAGACAAAAATGATCGTTAAAGCTTTTCTCTTCACATCTGGATTAAAAAGAGGAATATCCTTTATATAGATAAGATTGGAGATAAGCAATGCCATTCCCAGAAGATAAAATAAATTTGAGTATTTTTTAAAGTCTAGTCTAAGTACAAAGAGTAAACCAGGAAC
>JAGGSA010000026.1 GCA_021159325.1 Methanomicrobia archaeon
TAATCATACTCATTTGTAATTATATCAACTGTTTTTCTGTCAAAAATATAAAGCGAGTGTCCTTTTTCAATAAAATCTATTTTATCAATCTTTTCAAAACTGAAGTGTGGAACAATCGTGATATCTGTATCTCTCTGTTTTAAGTTATCGGGGTAAATACCATCCAGATTCAACACTCTGAAGATAACTTTATCGTTTTTTTCAGAGGGCAGTACTATAACTTTCTCAGAGGCATCGGTATAGAATAGTTTATTCTTCACGATGGAACTGAACTCTGAAAGAATATCAGAGGGATCTTCTTTCTCAGTAACTTCCCAGAAATCAGGAGCTGTTTTTGAAATATACATATTTCCCAGAGGTTTATAATAGGAGTCTCCTATTCTTTTTCCCATTGCCAGAATTTTTCCTCCGTTTTCCACGTATTTCTCAATTTTTTCCATATCTGGAGACTCTGTATAGGGAAATATGACGAGATTATACTTATCCATCTCATCATAACTGAATATTACATTGTATGGTATATGTAATTGCAGTAGCATCATGGAGTCTCCTAAAAATTCTTTAAAGAATATATCTCCATTTTCAGATTCTACAGTATCTTTGGAATAAAATATGGCGGTGTCTGCTATGGAATCTGTATTGTAATAATAATCTTCATACTTTTTTATCCAGTTAAATATTTCCTTTCTTTTCTGAAGATCTGCGGATCCCTCCATATCAGGATAATCTGTTTCATAGAGGTTACATCCTGTCTCAAGGATCAGCTCTGCCAAAAGACTCTGTGTTTCTTTAACGGAGTAGGAAAGAATCCATGAAGGTTTTTCTCTGTCAAGGTCTCTGTAGAGTTTCAGTATTGCAACATCTCTCAGAAGATTGTAAAAATCACATAGAGAGAGATCATATGTGGCTGCATCGTACTCATGGGTCATGATATCAACTGTCTCTCTAAGATTTATTGACCATCCTGTTTTAAATCCATCATAAAATCCATGCCAGTGCTCAAGGATTATCTTTATATCGGGATTTACCTTTTTCGCTTCCTTCTTCACGTCTTCTAAAATTTCTTTTATCTTTTTTTTTTTCCATTTTTTCCTTTTTTCCCTATTTTTATCATTTTTCCCTGGTATATCCAGTCCTTTTTCTTCTTTAAATAATCTTTTACAATCTTCACAGTGACATGCATAATTATTCTTCCAGTCTCCAAAACTGTTCAGAAAAATAACAACATCTAAGTATATCCCATCGACATATGGGGCTATCTTCTTTACCTCTTCAAGAAATATCCTCCTGTACTCAGGGTCATTCGGGCATATCCATGCATCCTCTGAGTGTTTCTCCACCCAGAAAGCAACATTACCATAAAAAACAGCCTTTCTTCCATCCTCTCCCACCTGAAGCCATTCTGGATGTTCTGTGTATATGCTCTTCTTTCCCTCATCGACCTTTCCATCTTCATCCATATCCACATTGTATGTCTGAATCTCCAGTGGTGCTAAATACACAATAACTTTTATCCCCTTTCTGTTTGCCTCCTCTTTCAGCTCCTTTAAGTACTCCAGATCCTCCTCAGTAACACCTATGTTCTCGGTGGATATCCATGTCAGGATTATATTTGCATTTTCCTCAACAGCCTTTTCAACACTGTAATAAGCAGAGATCCTGGCATCGTTCCATCCTGTTGAGGATACCGGGATCATGATTGAAAATAAAATGATCGATGTTAGAAGTTTTTTATGCATATAGAGTATCAGTTTTTCATCTATTTATTCTTTATGAGATGCATGCCCAACCTATATAAATCAAGCTCCTGAAAATATGATAATGGTATGCAGAAAACTCAGGATCATGGATATCGTTAATGGTGAGTGGGACGAGGAAGATCAATCTCTCAAGACAATCTTTGGAAAGATAGATGAGATAAGAGCATTTGGGACTGTGATGGACAAGTTTGTATCGGAAGATGGGAAATACTCCTTTATAATACTGGATGACGGAACAGAGACAATAAGAGTGAAAACATGGAGGGATGATGTGAGGAGGATGGAAGGAATAGAGAAGGGGGATATTGTGGACGTTATCGGCAGATTGAAGTATTATAACGAGGAGATCTACATTTCACCCAGAATAATAAAAAAGATTTCATACAATTTCTGGCTTCTGAGACATTTAGAGATAATAGAGAGTTTAAAAAATCTCCCTGAACATATAGAAAAAGAAGAGATAAAAGAAATTACAGAGGAAGTAGAGGAGCTTGAGATACTGGATACAGACATAACAGCAAAAAAGATACTGGATGTTTTAAAATCCGGAGAGATGAGCAGAGATGAGATCATTGAAAAAACATCGTTGGATGAAATAGATGTTGAATTATCATTACGAGAACTCATAGACGAAAAAAAAATAGAAGAAAAAAATGGAAAATTTAGGGTATTGTGATTGAATTCAGGATTATCGATACCTTGTCCGTCTTTTTTAATTCACCGCTGAAATACGTCTTTACTGTGTACTCCGCCTTTATCATTCCGATATCCGAGTACCATGCATATCCATCTTCCACCCATTTATAGAGTTTCCATGGTTCGCCTGTGTTGTACTCCACCTCATATGTTATTGTGAACTTCACCCTTGCACACTCATATGTCTTTCCTCCTGCTTCTATGTTTTCAAACTCCTCAACGTATATCTCCCTGTCATATGTTCCTCTTCCAAAGATATCGCTCGTTGTATATGCCACATGAGTATAAACACCAGGAGCTCTTTGTTTACATGTGAACTCTGTGAAAAATGATCCATGATCCTTCTTTGTAGTTCCTTTAACGAGAGAGTACACACTCGGTAGAGGTGGAGAATATACATATTTTATTGAATACGCAATGCAGCACCAGTTTTCTCCTTCAGCATAGATCTCTCTCAATCCGTTGTTTTTGTAGTAAAATGTATAGTTATCCTGATGTCCAACTTCGTCTATATCCCCCGTAGGAGGTATTGCACAGAGTATGTTTCCCCATACAAACCAGCTTGACCTGAGCTCTTCAGTTGTTTTATTCTTATATACCATTGTTCCCCATTCACCGCCACGAACTGAGAAGTAGTATGTATAAGATGTTTCTATGGGGATCTCTGGTTCGTATATTCTTTTCGATTCCTCAGGAGCCCCTGTGGGTTTTGGTGTTGTTGTAGGAGGTGTTGTGGGGAGAGGTGTGGTAGTAGGAGGAGGTGTCTCTAAGGGTGAAACAATTATTGTTTTTGTCAGATTTCCTGCCTTTATCTCTATAGTTCCCTCTTTATCAGCCAATTCCTGAAATTGTACTGTTTTTGAACTTTTTCCTTCCAACTCAACATTTTCCATTTTTGATATCTCTCCTATTGTAACAAGAACAGTGTAGCTTCCAGAGGAGTCCCCTTTATTCTGAACATCCACGAGAATGGTCAGTACATCTCCTACCTTTGGAGTTTCCGGGACTACTCTCAGATTAGTTATCTCAAACTGTGCAGGTGAGGTAGTCGTCCCAGGCGGAGTTGTGGGTGGAGCAGTGGGAGATGTGGTTTTGGGTGTCTCAGTGATACATCCCAAGAATAGCAGAGTTATCAGTGCAACCTCGACAAACTTTTTAACAGTATTTTTCTTCATGTTATTAGACTTTACCAGAAGTATTATTATACCTTTCGGTATAAAGATGAGCTCAGAAAGGGTAAGTTTTCTGAAGTAAAATGCAGTTCAGAAGATTACTCAGAAAGTTTTTTAAGTTATGATACATTCTTTAAAATATGTTTCAGAGACTGAGAGGAACAAGAGATTTTTATCCAGAAGAAATGACAGCAAGGAATAAAGTCTTTAAAATTATAAGGGAAACTGCTGAAAGACATGGATTTGTGGAGGTAGTCTCTCCAGCTATTGAATCATTTGATCTGATAGCGAAAAAATCGGGAGAAGATATAAAAGAGGAGATATATGCCTTTAAAGATAAAGGAGGAAGAATGATCTGTTTAATTCCAGAGTTCACACCATCTGTCTCAAGAATGATAGCAAACAGACAGAAGGAACTTGGAAAGCCTTTGAAATGGTACTCCATTCCCAGACACTGGAGATATGAAAGACCACAGTCCGGAAGATTACGTGAGTTTTATCAGCTGAATGTTGATATATTCGGATCAGAATCTCCGAAGGCAGATACAGAAGTTCTCTCAGTGGGGATATGCATAATGCTCAACTTAGGCTTAAAAGATTTCCTGTTCCATATCTCCAATAGAAAGTTTCTTCAGGGTTTACTTCAGGAGTACAATGTATCCAATATTCAGGAAGCCTTCAGAATTATAGATAAAAGAGATAAGATACCTGAGGAGGAGTTTGTTGACGGATTACTGAAATGTGGAATAAAGGATTATGATGAGATCCTTGATATACTCGATTCCGTGACAATAGAGAATATAGGTGATTTCAGGGGGAGAAATGAATTAATGGATAAAGCTATTGATAATTTGATTGATATATTCAGGTATCTGGAATATTATGGTGTAAGAGAACACTGTGTGCTCGATCTGAGTATTGTCAGAGGACTGGCTTACTATACAGATATGGTATTTGAGGTCTACGATAAAAAAAAGGAGATGAGAAGTTTGTTTGGAGGAGGAAGATACGACGATCTTGTGGAAAGTTTTGGAGGTGAGCATACTCCTGCTGTGGGCTTTGGGATGGGAGATGTAGTTCTGGAACTTATGATGAAAAAAGAAGGAGTATGGCCTGAGGAGAAGACAGACATGGATTATTATATTGCAAATATAGGCGATGTTGACAGATATGTCTTTTCCATAGCAAAAAAACTGAGAAATAAGGGATATAGAGTAACATTTGATCTCATGGAGAGAAATCTCAGCAATCAATTAAAGTATGCAGATAAAATCAATGCTAAAAAGGTTATCATCGTAGGAGAAAAGGAGATAAAAGAAGGTAAAATCTTGATAAGGGACATGGAGACAGGTAAACAGGAGAAAATAGATGTTAATAAAATCTAATCATTTTCTTTTGATATCTCTGCTATAATCCAGTTTTTTATCTCTTCTTTTTTGTGTATCAGGTATTTTAACTCTTCAGGGTTTATCAGTACTATCTTTGCGATCCATCCCAGTGTGTAACAATCTTCATTTAATATCTCGGGATCCATCTCAAGCTCTTCATTAACCTCAAGGATTATCCCACTCAGGGGAATGGGAAGTTCCTCATCCCACTCCTCTTCATCGTTTCCTATGACACAGAAGATCTCTCCTCTTATATACTCCTCCTCCTCAAACGGCAGTTCTACAAAATCGAATTCTCCAGTTTTCTGAAGATAATGATCTATTCCTATTATCGCTGTGTTATTTTTCTCAAGTTTTACCCATAGATGGTCAGGAGAGTAGTACAGATCCTCGGGGAAAATATAATCTCTGATGTTCAATCTATCACCTTATTTGTCTCTGCGATCATAGATAAGAGTTAGGTTTAAATATTTTGTGTATGAAAAAAGAGAGTGATATAATGAAAGAGAAATTAGCAGTAGTTTTTGTTATAGGAATAGTGTTTCTATCAATGTGTACAGAAACTTCTGAGGAGAAATCTGCAGAAAATGAGTTAACAGTGAGTAAATTTGTTTTCTGTACGGAAGTGCTGCAAAATGGAGAATATACGCCAAGATCCAATGCTGAATTTCTCCCTGGGGAGAATATCTATATATATTTTGAGCTTAAAGGAGTGAAAACAGAGGAATCTAATGGTAAATATAGCGTTTCGGTGAAATGGGATTATCTCAAAATATACAGGGGAGGAAATCTTCTGGATGAAAAATACAATGTTCTGAATTACAATCAGAGCTTCGATACCACTGTTTCATATGTCTGGATGAGCAAGCCACTCTCAATAACAGATCCTGGAGATTATGAAGTAGAGATAAAGGTCATAGATAATTACACAGGGAAGTATGTAACTGCCAGAGAGAGTTTTAAGATTGTTGGGGAGAGTTTAACAACAACTCCTCCAGAAGAAAAGGAGAAGAACATAGATGTAATATACTATTACTTTTTGAAGGTACCATCTGCCACGTACCATCTCTTTGGAAACGTTTATGAAAACTATGTGGATGTTGAAATAACGAACAACAGCAGTGAGAAGGTAAGAGCAAAGGTGGAGGTACAGATAATGAACTTCACATCTCCTTCCTTCCAGACCATCGATATCCCCGGGAATAACAAAGTTACGGTGAGTTTGACGCCTCCTCTCATGCCCAACGTTCTGGATCTCCTCTCAGAACAGAAGAGAACAAACTTCCATATAAAGGTAACATACATAGAGTCCGGTGAAGAAAAACTTGTTTTTGAAGATACTCAGCCTGTGACAATGCTTGCAAAGAGAGATATGGTTCTCTGGATGCAGGGATATGATTTCAGAGATAATATAGCAGCATGGGTAACACCAAATGATCCTGCGATAGATCATTTTTTCTCCGTTGCAAAGAAGTATATGCCGGGAGGTACATTCGCAGGGTATCAGGAAGATGAAGAAGGTGTTCTGAATCAGCTTGAAAAGATCTATTATACCCTCAAGAAAGAGTATAAGATCTCCTATGTGAGTACACCGAACTTCAGGATCTACAATGATGGTAAGGATGTGATCCAGAGAATAAAGTTCCCCTCAGAAACGCTAAGCACAAAAACAGGAAACTGCATAGAGACCACCGTACTTTTTGCCTCCATATTTGAAGCTCTTGAAATGAATGCTGTGATAATCCTGAGACCGGGACATGCATATGTGGGTGTGGAGACACAGAATGGCAGTGGCTACTACTATTTCATAGAAACAACTATGCTTGGAAATGAAGATGTGACATTTTACGATGCCCTGGATCAGGGATATGCAAACTTTGATGAGGACAAACCCCATCTTCAGAACAATGAAGTGGGTTACAGAGCCATCTTTATAAATGACTGCAGAGCGGCAGGAATATCTCCAATAGAAGAATAGTCTATTTTTCTTTTTCTATTTTTTTAAATCCCGTATATTTCCTGAGTACTTCGGGAACTGTTATACTTCCATCCGGGGTCTGGAAATTTTCCAGTATCGCCACTAAAGCTCTTGTGGTCGCTATGCATGTGGAGTTCAGGGTGTGTACGAACTTATTTCCCTCTTTTGTCCTGTACTTTATATTCAGTCTCCTCGCCTGATAATCTGTACAGTTTGAGCATGATACAACCTCTCTGTATTCTCTCTGGACAGGCATCCATACCTCTATATCATATTTTTTAGCTGCCACAGTACCTATATCTCCTGTACATATATTCACAACTCTAAAATGAAGCTTCAGACTTTCGAACAGATCCATCGCATTTTTCAGTAACTCTTCATGATACTTCCATGACTCCTCAGGTTCGCAGATCACTATCTGCTCTATCTTGTTAAATTGATGAACTCTGAAGAGTCCCTTTGTCTCTCTACCATGTGTACCTGCTTCTTTTCTGAAACATGCAGATATTCCGCAGTATTTTATTGGTAGATCATCTGGATTCAGTATTTCGTTCATGTACATTGCTGTCAAAGGATGTTCTGATGTGGCTATAAGATAGAGATCTTCATCCTCTATCTTGTACATCACATCTTCAAAATCTCTGAGATCTGTAACTCCCTCATAGGCTTTTCTGTTCATCATATAGGGAGGGTATATGGGCTTATATCCTCTCCTGAGCATGAACTCCATTGCATAATACTGAAGTGCAAGATCAAGAACTGTGAGTTTTCCCTTCAGGAAAAAGAATCTCGATCCGGAGATCTTCGCAGCCCTCTCAAAATCTCCTATGTTGAGGCTCTCTACAAGATCTATATGGCTTTTAAGCTCAAAATCGAACTCTGGTTTTTCTCCCACAAACTTTACGGGGACATTTTCCTCTCCTACAGGAACTGATTCATGAAGTATATTCGGGAGTCTCTTGAGATAATAGTCTATTTTTTCTCTTTTACTCTTCATTTCCTCTTCCAATTTCTCTATTTCTTTCGGTATTTCTGCTGCTTCCTTTATTTTTTCAGATGCATCTTTACCTTCTTTTTTTAATATGCCTATCTCCAGTGCCACTTTGTTTCTCCTGTGCCTCAACTCATCTGTTTTACTTTTTAATTTTCTCCATTCTCTATCAAGTTCAAGGATCTCATCTATCCAGAGAAGTTTTTCTTTATCCCCTCTTTTCTCAAGATCCGATCTTACGATCTCCGGATTGTTTCTGATCAGATTGATATCAAGCATGCTCTTTTTAAACATAGAATATTTAAAACATTTTCGTTCTATAGGTAGTATGATTATAGATTTTCTTCTTGAGATGGGGAAACTGAAAAATATAAAGAGAGCAGGATGGGTTATAAATGGGATAGAAGGGGAAAGCGTTGCTGATCACTGCTTCAGAGTATGTATTTTGAGCATGCTTCTTGGAGATCTTTTGAGGGAGCGATATAAAATAGATATGGAGAAACTCCTGAGAATTGCAATACTGCATGATATTGCGGAGAGCAAGATAGGAGACATACCCTATGAGGCTCTCAGTTACATTGGTGAAAAGAACAAAAGTAAAGCTGAGAAAAAGGCATGCAGGGATCTTTTTAAGGATCTGAAAAATGGAGAGAGATACTACTCTTTATGGGAAGAGTTTGAGGATAGAAAGAGCATAGAAGCTAAGATTGTAAGAGCCGCTGATAAATTAGAGATGATGGTACAGTGCTATGAGTATGAAAAAGAGGGATATGATCTGGATCAGTTCTGGAATAATGAATTTAATTTCAGAGATTTTAAATTTGATATTGTTAAAGAGATATTTGGAGAGCTGGAAAAGAGAAGAAAAATTAAAAAGTAAATATCTAATCTTTATCCTTCTTCTTTTTTAGGGGAAGGATATTTAATCGTTGTAGAAGAATCGAATGTGGAAAGGAAAAAGTTTTTTGTCAGTTTCATTGCTCCTGTCGGACATATATCTCGACAGAGAGCACAGAAACAGCACTTTCCGAGATCTATCTTCGGATATTTTTTGGGATATTTATCCTTGTATTCCTCAGGCATTTCTACCATTTCTATAGCTCTATTAGGACATATTTTAGCACAAAGTCCACAGGAGATGCACTTATCAATATCGTACTCATGTTCGCCTCTGTATCCATCGGGAATGGGAATGGATTCATGTGGGAATCTGACGGTCATTGGCTTTGAGAAAAGATTTCTGATCAGCTTGGGTATTACGTCTGTTTTCATTTTATCACCTATCCAGATCTGCTGGACATATATTCAGACTCCAGTATATGGCGGGTACATCTGCGATCTCTGCTCCTTTTAGCAGATACTCAAACACAGGTATCATATGTAGAAAACTGGGACCACGGATCTTTACTCTGTATGGAGTTGTACCACCATCACTTACCATGTAAATTCCTGCCTCCCCTCTTGCTATTTCATTGCGGACATATACCTCTCCTTCAGGTATCTTCATAGCTAACTTTGGTTTTTTAAATTCCTTTGCTATAAAATCACCATCGGGGAGATCATTTAGCGCCTGCTTTATTATATTTATAGATTGCTGGATCTCTTCCAGTCCTATCATGTATCTTGCGTATGCGTCTCCTTCATTCCTCACAGGTATCTCAAAATCGAGTTTATCATATACCTCATAGGGATCGTCTTTCCTCACATCTGCTTTCATTCCCGAACCTCTTAATACAGGTCCCGTTGCTCCCAGCCTTATTGCATCCTTCAGTTTCAATACTCCAACACCCTTCATTCTCTCTAAGTGTGCTGGGTTCTCCATTCTTTCAAACTCCAGCATTTCTTCTATCTTCTCCAGAACTTTTAATATCCGCTCTTCAGCTCCTTGAGGAAGATCTCTTCTCACCCCTCCAGGACATATATATCCAGCAGGATAAACTCTTCCTCCCGTTATCATTTCAAAGAGATCCAGGATATAATCTCTGTACCCAAAAGCTATTTTAAATCCCGTATCAAAACCGGTACCTATCGAGATTATACCATACCATATGATATGAGATTGGATTCTTGAGAGTTCGGCCATTATTACCCTTATATATTTTGCTCTCTCTGGTATTTCAATACCCATCAGTTCATCTACAGCCTCAGCGTGAATGAGATTCCAGTTTAATGGCTCCAAAATACATATCCTATCAGATAACACAGCATTTTGGAGTGGTAGTCTATATTCCATCAGTTTTTCAAATCCTCTGTGAAGGTATCCCGGATCTGCTCTGGCGGAGATTATCTTTTCCCCTTCTACTTTCAGTTTAACAGAAAAATTACCTGAGCCTGGATGTGCAGGACCAAAAAATAATTCGTACTCATTTTTACCAATATGTTCCAGCTCCATCTATCACACCTCCTCAAAATAGCTTATCTCTCTTTCATTTCCTCTGTCATAATATTTTTCTCTGACATATTCTCTCCAGTTAAAATCTTTTTTGAATGGAGGTGGTCCTTCCCAGTCTTCCAGGAAAAGGGGAGATAGATCATTATTTCCTTCAAAATTTACCCCAAACATTTCATGCATCTCTCTTTCATGGATCTGGGCATTTTCTCCCCATATAGGAACAACAGATTTTATATTCGGATTGTTTCTGTCTATTCTTGTTTTTAAAGTAAGAAGAATTTTATCTTTATATGACCAGAGATGATAGGTCACTTCATACTCTCCCTCTTTTAACCAGTCTGTGACAGATATAGCAGAAAGATGCTCAAATCCCATTTCTTTTACAAATTTACAGAGATTTATCAAAGCTTCTTTATCTATCTTCACCCAGATCCTCCTCTCTCGCTGCATCTCCCCTTCAACTTCAAACTTCGCATTAATTTTATTCAGAATATCTGTTTCCATTTATTTCATCTCCTCAACATGTTTGAATATCTTTGCACAAGCTTCAAATACAGCCTCAGGTCTCGGCGGACATCCAGGGATATACATGGTGACAGGGATATAATCTTCCAATCTTTTTATCGTGTTATATGAATCCCAGTACATACCCCCTGTCATGGTACACGATCCTAAAGCGAGTACCACCTTTGGCTCAGGCATCTGTTCATATATTCTCTGAGCTCTTTTTATTGATTTTAGGGTCTGATATCCTGCAATGAATAAAACATCTGCATGTCTCGGTGTTCCCACAACAATCATTCCAAATCTTTCCATGTCCCATCTGGATCCGACCACTGGTACTAATTCACAGAATCCGCATGAATTAAACCAATTCATAACCCATATAGCTTTTATAAGCCTTTTCATCTTCTTTTTTTGAGGAGATTCTTTTGCCATTTTATCGCCTTCGTATAGATTTGGTATGCCCCAAATAAAATCTTTTTCTTATAATCTTTTCCCTGAGTTGAAAAAAACATAGGCATATTCTTTTTTATAATCCTTACAT
>JAGGSA010000068.1 GCA_021159325.1 Methanomicrobia archaeon
GTACAATGGATGTACATATAAATTTTTTGGTACAAAATGGAGAAAAGGGTATCAAAAGATCAATGAATATATTTTAAAGCTCTCATGTCATCCTGTCAATTTTTCAACTACAATCCCATTAACTACAGAAAACAGAACCATATAGAAAGTAAGTACCAGAACGAATTTCAAACTAAAATAATATATCATTAAAGGGAGCAGTGGTATTTTGACCGCACGGTTGTATAAAAAGGTAGCAATAAACGAAGTTTTCATTCCCTTTTCTTTTAGGTCCTTGAGAAGAGGGTACCACATGTATATGGGTCCTGAGGATAGTATTCCTCCAGTTATCACAATGAACCATCCCTTTATTCCGGCAGTTTTACCAAGATACTTCATAACTCTCCTGGGCTTGAAAATAATATTGGTGAGAAATATAAAGACAAAAACAATGAACAGAATGGGTAATACTCTCATAAACATCGTTATGAAAACAGAGATAGCATCCTCTGCATATCCAGAATCCATAAAAGCAATAACTGCGTAGAGCATACAAACAATAATCAGGAATATCCATCCAGTTCCAATCTTCTTCATAGCATCCCCAGAGTAAAAACTGTTAAGCTGGCTATTATCATGGCTATCACAAAACTGACAATATTTCTTGTAACTGCAAATTTTCTTCCGAGCATCACAGCCTCTGCAGGAAGCTGAATTATCCCTACAGTTGTCCATGTGAGAATAAAAGCTGTTACTGCAATCAGACTGATTCCCTGTTTCAGTAATTCTCCTCCAATAATATAACTGTTCAATGGATTACCTGCCGCAATACTCCCAGAAACTGCTCCTGCAAATAAATCTACAATGGAATTTCCCGTAAAAACTTTTGCATAATACTCTTTTGGAATCGCAGTGATTAGCAGGCTCATAAGCAATAGAACACCTATCAGAATTGGAAAACTCTGTTTGAAATTGTTCAATGTTTTAACTGCAGATTCTCTGATCTCCTTTCTCATGAAAGTTGTATGGAGAAATTTTTTATAAACTTTGTGTCATGCCTATCAGGACGGAAAAAGAAAACTTTTTATAAAAAATACTTTTATGAAGTATAAGTGATCTTATGAAGCTCGAGGAGTACTCAACTATCAGAGAAATATCAGGACCGCTGATGATCGTTGAAAAGGTGAAAAATGTAGGATACGGAGAGGTAGTGGAAGTTATCGTCTCTGATAACGAAACAAGACTTGGACAGGTGCTGGAAACATCCACAGATATGGCAGTTATCCAGGTATTTGAAGGAACCACAGGACTTGACACACATAACACAAGGGTAAGGTTTACCGGAGAACCCATAAAACTCCCTGTATCTGAGGATATGCTCGGAAGAGTATTCACAGGGATCGGAAAGCCCATTAATGGACCCGAAATTATTCCAGAAGATGAGTTGGATGTAAACGGATCGCCTATCAATCCCTATGCCCGTGAGTATCCCCGGGATTTTATTCAGACAGGTATATCCACAATAGATGGGATGAATACTCTTGTCAGAGGACAGAAATTACCCATATTCTCAGGATCAGGTCTTCCTCATAACGATTTAGCTGCTCAGATAGCAAGGCAGGCAAAGGTGCTTGGAAAAGAAGAAGAGTTCAGTGTTATATTTGCAGCTATGGGGATAACGTTTGAGGAAGCAAATTTCTTTATCAAAGATTTTGAGAGAACGGGAGCATTAGAAAGAGTAATAATGTTTTTGAACTTAGCCAATGACCCCTCCATTGAGAGAATAATAACTCCCAGAACTGCGTTAACATGTGCTGAGTATCTTGCCTTTGAAAAGGATATGCACGTTCTTGTAATACTTACAGATATGACGAATTACTGTGAAGCCTTAAGAGAAATATCTGCAGCACGAGAAGAGGTACCTGCAAGAAGAGGTTATCCTGGATACATGTATACTGATTTAGCTTCTATTTATGAAAGAGCTGGGAGAATAAAGGGAAAAAAAGGGAGTATAACTCAGATGCCTATACTGACAATGCCTGATGATGATATAAATCATCCCATCCCCGATCTTACAGGATATATCACAGAGGGACAGACAATTCTTTCACGAGATCTTCATAGAAAGAACATATATCCTCCAATAGAAGTCTCCCTCTCATTGTCAAGATTGATGCAGAAAGGAATAGGTAAAGGAAGAACGAGAGAGGACCATGCTGGAGTCGCCTCGCAGTTATTCGGTGCCTACGCTGAAGGAAAAGAGTTAAGAGATCTTGTGGCTGTTGTAGGAGAGGAAGCCCTCAGCAGTTCAGATAAAAAATATCTTGAGTTTGCCGATGAATTTGAGAAGAGATTTGTGAACCAGGGAAAAGATGAGGATAGAAGCATTGAGGAAACCCTGGATCTCGGATGGGAGTTGCTATCAATCTTCCCAGAATCCGAACTTAAGAGAATAGATCCTGAATACATAGAAAAATATTACAAAGGTGAAAAACATTGAAGGAGATAAAGCCGACTCGTTCAGCTTTATTGAGGCTCAATAGAAGGATCTTATTAGCCAAGAGAGGACATAGACTCTTAAAGGAGAAAAGAGATGTTCTTGTAATAGAATTTTTCAGTATCTTTGAAGATCAGAAGTATTTAAGAAGAAAAGTTAATGAAGATCTGAAAGAAGCCTTTAAACTTTATGCGAAACTGAAAACAGTGGACAGGGATATAGAGAAACTTGCTTCAGTCCTTTCCAGAACGCAGGGACCTGAGATAGAGATAAAAAGAAAAAATGTAATGGGTGTCACAGTTCCGTTGATCAATCTAAAAAAGGAGAAAAAAAATCTTCTGGATAGAGGATATAATATATATACGTCCTCTGTCCTCTTAGACGAGGTATATGACAGATTTGCAGAAATACTGAAAGATATTGTCAGACTTGGGGAAATAGAGAAGTCAGTTAAACTCCTGGCAAAAGAAATTGAAAAAACAAAAAGAAGAGTTAACGCATTGGAATATATACTGATACCTGCTCTTGAAGAAAAAAGGAGATTCATTCAATTCCAATTAGATGAAAGAGAAAGAGAAGATTTCTTCAGGATGAAAAGAGTAAAAACTCTCATTAAAACTGTTCAGCAGTAAAAGTACTGCGAACGATGATCTATGGAGAATAATCAGGAGCAATACAGGACACAGTGACTGGGACTCAGATTACCTATTTACAATACCTTCATTATCTCTTCAGCTATCATTATACCAGCCTTTCTCTGTGCTTCCCTTGTGTTTGCACCGAGATGCTGGGTAACAACTATATTATCAAGCTCCAGAAGAGGACTCTCGAATGGAGGCTCAGTCTCGAAAACATCCAGACATGCTCCGTATATTTCATTGTTTTTCAGGGCATTGTATAAAGCTTTTTCATCTACCACACCTCCTCTTGCAGCATTTACCAGGATTGCAGTATTTTTCATCATTTTAAACTCTTTTTCTCCTATCATATGTTTTGTCTGTGGTATTAAAGGAACATGAAGCGTTATGATATCGCTTTCTCTGAGAACTTCCTCTAAGGATTTATAAACAACCCCATATTTTTTCGCAAGTTCCTCATTTTTTATTACATCGTATGCTATGCATTTCATACCAAATCCACCAGCTATTTTTGCAACATGTGCACCTATTCTTCCATATCCAATTATTCCCATTGTTTTTCCATAGAGTTCCACACCCAGAAGCTCTTTTTTTATCCATTTCTTGTTTCTCAATGCAGAATCTGCCTTTATTATCTTCCTTGCAAGAGCAAGAATGAGGGCAAAAACAAGTTCTGCAACAGACTCAGAGGATGCTAAAGGTGAGTTCACCACCTTTATTCCTCTCTCCTTGGCAGCCTCAAGATCTATATTATCCAGCCCTACACCTGCTCTTCCTATTACCTTAAGTTTTTTTCCAGCCTCTATAACTTCTCTTGTTACCTTTGGTTTACTTCTTACCACCAGCCCATCGAAATCCTTTATTTTTTCAATCAATTCTGATTCTTCAGGATAAAAATCCAGTTCCACATCATATCTCTCTTTTAATTTTTTTATTCCCTCTTCATCTATCTTTGCCGCAACCAGAATTTTCATTTTTTCACCTCAGAAATAATTTACTTCCTCAAAAGTATAATCACAGAAAGCACATTTAAATGGTTTGCCATCTTTTGGATTATAATAAAATGTTTCTTTACATTCAGGACATGTGATTTTTATAAAATCATCTCTGCATTCTCCCCTTTCCAGCAGCCTCGCTCTGCAGTTTGGGCAGCGTTTTGGAGTTTTTTCAGCGCATAATGTATATCCGCAGCTTTCACATGTGTAGGACTTCATAATAGTAGTAGATATTATAGCTTATAAATCTTTTTTGGAAAAATATATAAGGTTGAAGCTGATTTTATTTATTACCAAAACCTTTTATATATGGCAGTGTAATTTCTATAAAGGTGATAACAGTGGAAGATATAGGCGAGGTTCCTAATGGAGAAAAGGAATCCATAGAATTGAGTAAAAAAATAAGAGAACTTGTGGAGTTCCCTGAGATAACTGAGAGAGAATTCAATGAACTTATTGATAAATCCAATGGATCTTATGGAAGTGATCTGCCACATAAAACACATTCAATATGCCCCGAAACAAGAGAAATAGTGGATGCTGTTATATGGGAAAGAGATAACAGATTATGGATATCAAAAAAATGCTCTGGGGAGATTATAACGGATTTATATTATGAAGATGTTGATACATATAACAGATTCAGGGATCTGAGATATGATTGGAAGCTGAAAAGTCATAACGTTGAGAACACAGGTGTCAACTGTCCCTTGGATTGTGGATTATGTTCGAGACACAGAAGTCATACCTCTCTTCTGAATATTGCTCTGACGAACAGATGCAACTTGAGCTGCTGGTACTGTTTTTTCTATGCAAAGGAAAATCAGCCAATATATGAACCTTCCTTAGAACAGATAAGAATGATGTTGAGACATGGGAAGGAGGAGAAGGATATAGGAGCAAATGCCATACAGCTGACAGGAGGGGAGCCCACCCTCAGAGACGATCTCATAGACATAATAAGAGTATGCAAGGAGGAAGGGTATTCTCATGTTCAGTTGAATACTGATGGTATAAAACTTGCATTTGAACCTGATCTTGCAAAAAATGTGAAGGAAGCGGGAGTGAATACTCTCTATCTGAGTTATGACGGCATGACACCTCAGACAAACTGGAAAAATCACTGGGAGATACCGCTAATTCTGAAGAATGTGAGAAAGGCGAAAGGACCGGGAATAGTTCTTGTGCCCACACTCATAAGAAATATCAATGATCATGAGATCGGAGACATCATAAACTTTGGATTCAATCATATGGATGTTATAAGAAGTGTGAATATACAGCCGATCTCCCTGGTGGGTAGAACTCCAAAGAAAGAGAGAAAGAGGATGAGAATAACAGGAGCGGGAGCTATAAAGAAGATAGAGGAACAGACAGAGGGTGCGATAGCGAGGGAGGACTGGTACCCCATACCCACAGCAGGACATATAGCAAGATTTTTTGAGATACTCTTAGGGAAGAGATATTACATGACATCTCATTTTGTCTGCGGTGCTGCCACATATGTTTTTCTTGATGATGATAAGGTAATACCAATACCGAGGTTTATAGATGTGGAGGGATTTGTTGAGTTCCTCGATGAGAAAGCTGAGGAACTTGAAAAGAGACATAGACTGGGAAAACTTGCAAAAACGAAGGTGGGTGCTGAGCTTCTTCTGAAATTTAAAAAGTTCTATGATGAAAAATATGCACCGAAGAGCATAAATGTTCTCAGTCTTATTAAAAATGCCTTTTTGAAGGGAACTTACAATGCTCTTGGAGAGTTTCATACAAAAACACTGTTTTTGGGAATGATGCATTTTATGGATGATTATAACTATGATATAGAGAGAGTGGAGAGATGTGTCATACATTATGCCATGCCAGATGGAAGAATTGTACCTTTCTGTGCTTTCAATGTTATTCCGGAGCTTTACAGAGATAAAGTTCAGGCACAGTTCAGTTATTCATGGGAGGAATGGAAAAAAATAAAGCCTGATTGGGAGTACAGGAAAGATAAATATGTGAGAACAAAGAGTTTCATTGAAAAAATGAAAAAGAGTGAAGATTACAGGAAAACATATATCGATATAAAGAGATATTTCTGAGGGTGAGGATATGCTTAAAAGAGTGGATTTTGATATAGGGGATATAACCCCTGAGGAAGCAAGGAGGATACAGTACAGACTCGGTAAAGATATTTCAGTGTACCGGGTATTCATAGACCCCTACAGAAAAAATGGATTTATAATCTTTGATGAAGAAAAAAACATAGATATACTGAGAGAGATCGATCACGGGATCCAGATTAAAAATGAAGAGAAGATCACTGTGGAAGAGCTTATAAACAGGAGCTTATGATGGTTTTTTATTTTTTAACTCCTCCCTTTTCAGGAATCCTCCTGAGATTATTACCTTCACTGCTTCCTGGATCGACATATCCACCTCACGTATCTCAGATTTTTTCACGAAAACAAGGTATCCTGATGTAGGATTCGGAGATGTGGGGATAAAGACATTTAACAGTTTATCTTCCTCTGCAGATTCCTTTACCTCTCTGTAGGTCTCTCCTGTGACAAACCCCAGGGCAAAGACTCCCTTTCTTGGATACTCCACAAGAACAGCTTTTTCAAATCCCTCCTTCTGAATGAGTATCGTCTCTGAAGCCTGTTTGATTGTAAAATAGATCTCGCTGACGAGGGGTATTTTACTCATCCATCTGTCTATATACTTCAAAAGACTCCTGCCAACAGAGATACTTGCAAATGCTCCTATTATGAATATGATCGCAACTGAGAGTACTATGGTGAGACCGGGAATGTGAGGGAGATATCTGTAAAGAAACTCAGAAGCTATATCCTCTATCAGGGAGTTAACCCATCTGAAGACATAGTAAAATATATATCCCGTTGCTACGACAGGAATAACAATTACAAGTCCTGTTAACAGATATCTTTTCATATATTCAAACATTTTATCTCCTTCTCTATTTTTCTTCCAATATCTATAATCTCATCTTCTTTTCTTTTCCATATCTTTATTGTCTCTATGACAAATCCTTTTTCAAGAACTCTATCATATCTTGGACATCTTGTAAATAAAGATTTTCCTGTATCAGGTTTGATCTCTCTGTTGAGTATTTTCAAAATCTTTTTTGCATATTCTGTTTTTACAAAGACAGAGACACCATTGTGGTCTCTGAAAAGAACATCATAATCAAAATCTTTTAATATTCTACTGTATTTCAGTATTCTCTGGAGCTTGAATCTTGAATTTTTCACCTCATTTTCCAATTTTTCCATATATCCTTCTGGCATCCTCATAAAATCGAATATTCCAGATCTTTCGATATTCCTGTATGCCACAAATCCTCCCCATCCACATTCCAGTATCTTCGGAGTCCCTGTGGAACATACTATGATATCTCCCTTCCCAAACTCAGGATAAGAAAAACCAGAGGAGATATCTTCCATTGAAAGTATTCCGTTTTTCTTGCAGTGAGTACATATATCTTCTACATTATTCTCCACCAGATACCCCGAAAAGGATGAGAAAAAGAATATATCGACATTTTTTATATTTTCAGGGATTATTATACCATCATCTGTTTCTATGAATCTATATTTCATGTTCAGAACATCAGCAATCTTCATTATCCCCCCGAAACATCCCTGATCAGGTATTCCAAGAATTTTTTCTCTGAAAGGATAAAGAACAGAAAATATAACCATGCTTCCTGAAGAAGCAAAGAATATTTTCTCAGTTCCCAGATATTCTTCTATTTTCATGGTAAAAACTCCAGTAAACTCCTTTCATTGAGAACAGGATCATCTTTAAGACTGTAAACTCCTCTGGAATGTCTTATAAAATATTGTTTATATTTTTTTCCTGAGATATGCCTCGATAAAAAAGAATAATATGTGGATACAGCAAATCCGGGACATTTTTCTTTCAGATCCTTAGGCCTGAATCTGTAGGATATTTTCCCCTTTATCCTTGCCTTCTTTATATCTTCAAGCAAGCTGCTTTTTTTCATATGATGAAATAAGAAGAATATGTTTAAAGTTTTTACTCTTTATCACCTCCTCTCTTTCATCACCAGGAACACAGCTATGAGTATTGGAGTAATTTATTCCACCACGTAATATTGTGATAATTCAAAACATGTTCACGACAGTGTATACTCCATCTTCAGGATCACCTCCATACTCTGCAAAGTTTACCATTCTTCACTTTCATTTTTATTTCCTTCCCATACCATTCTATGTCCCTCAGAGATATAGATCCATTTTATTCTTATAGATTCTGTTTCTGGATTATTTTTCAATGCTTCTTCCCTATAATAGCATATTTATAAAGACGGAGACGGGAAAGTAGAAAGTGAAGAATCTTTTAAAGTTTTTCCGCAGGTACATTTTCGTGTGTGGGTATAGTTTTTCCGGAGATATAACTATATATAAAACAAAGATATATTGGATTCATGAAATACGATCTCGATTATATAAACAGATGGATAGAAACAGATACATTTGCAAGAAAACTTCTGAGAAGAAGCAACCTTACAGAGACACAGTTAAAGGATTATGTCGCTTATATATGGAATAAGGACTCTGTGACATATGAAAAACTTGGAGAAAAAAGAGGAATTACAAAACAGGCCGTATCTGATAATATAAGACTTGCAAAGGAGAATATAGATAAGGCAGTCGCCACAATCATACTCGGGATATATGCCAATATAATACCTGTGGAGATCTCTGATATTATGATAGAGCTATTTACTCTTTTAAAACTGGCAAAAGAAGGAGAAGAGGAGGAATTTTTAGAGATAAGAAAGCAGATGATGAAACTTATCAGGAAAATTTAGCATAAAGCTCCTTTCTTCTTGCCTCTAAAAGCTCTATCTCCTTTCCGGCATATTCAGCAGCAGTAATTATCTTCACGTCTGTACCCTCTATTTTGTTATAAACAGGTTTCAATCTCTCCTTAAAATTCAGGTCTCTTGTAAAATGATGATCTGGGATTATAGTTTTGATATCAGTCTCATCTATTATTCTTATGATATTCTCAATGCTCCTCTCCAGATACTTTGTGGGATATCTGTAGCCGAGCATATAACTCATCGGTCCATCGAGGATCAGTGTTTGAGGAGAATACTGAAGTATGAACTCTATCTGATCATCTAACGCAGGACCCTCCACATCACTTGTATGTATGAATCTCTCCTTATGATCATCTATCATTGTCTCCACAACGTATCCAAGTCTGCTGTTAGTTCCATGGAATACAGGCTTCGAAAAAACTATTTTTGTATTTCCTAATTCAAAATTTGAATTATCCGCTATATTGATCTCCTCTGGTATATCCTTTATCTGTTCTAAGAAATATTTTGCTCTGTTCTTCTGGCTGTAGTTGATGTTGTTTTTCGGATCTTTGATAAAAAGGATCTTATTTCTGTAAAGTTCTGGATAATTTGGATTATGATGATCATAATGGTAATGTGTGACTATCAGAAGATCGGACTTATTCGCGTATTCCTTTATCACCTCCCACAATTCTCTTTCCCTCTCTATCTCTATCCTGTGCGGGGGAAGATGATACCTGCTTGGACCTAAGGATACTCCGGGATCGATAAGTATCTTAATATCCTTTGTTTCCACATACGTAGCCATCGATCTTACACCAAAGCTGTCAAAAGCCAGAGGTATTATTTTCATCTCTATCATATCTTATTATGTGTGTTCTGTTATTAAAGTTTTGGGAACTAAAAATTAAATGTTAATCTACGATAACTTCAATTTAACTTGAAGCTTTTCGATAGATTTAAAAAATAACATTGTTTAATAATAAATATGGAACGTTATTTTGTTTTTATAATAGGCATAATTCTAATCAGCGGATGTATTCAAGAGAATCAAACATTAAAACCAGATATTATGCAATGTCCCACGATTAATTTAGAAGCTACTGTTATTTCTCTATCGCCAGATACAAATACAGAATGTGAAAATAAATGTCCAGGGTACCAATACCCAAAAGATACAGGTGTTATCAGGATAGATAAAATTATATCTGGCAATTACCAGGAATTAAAAGGAATAGAAGAAGGCAGTGAAATTACAGTCCAGTTTGATTACAGCTCAAGACCCGCTAAAATTAGAATGATTCCAGTATCGGAGGAGCCATCTAATTCTCCGGAAGAGCCAGTTTCCCATATCCCTACCTTTGCAGAACCAATTCCAAGAGAAAACGGTTATTTTATTTACAATATCGAAACTAATCTAGTTGGTGAAGAAATTGAAATAATCCTTCCAGGTTTAGAGGTAGGGTCTAAATTTAGAGCCACTATTAGTTACTGTTCTCCTGACATGATATCTGTTGGTAAATATGAGATAATTCCTTGAATAGAAGAATTTATAAGGATGAAGAACTATAAAGGAGTAGAAAGGTTTATTTAAAATGGATATATACGCATTGCAGGACTCCCAATTGGAATGTTATCTCCAATGTGTATGTGAATGGGTTGTACACCATT